>JARYLO010000031.1 GCA_029907605.1 Sedimentisphaerales bacterium | reverse complement strand
TGATCTGAGGAAGGTGATCTGAGGGAAGGAGGGGTTAGGGGCAATTAAGGCCTGGTGCAGATCATAGCCCCCTGCCATTTTCCCCCACAATCCTTGGGACGATTACTCAGATCGACATAAGCTTGCCGCAAATGACTGTCCTGCCATAATCTAATAGGACTTGTCACAAAGTTTAACAGGGTGATCAAATCCGACAAGCAGGAAGTGCCTGTTGTGGATTGACAACTTTTCCGGTGATGGCTAATTTCCAGGCTTGTGGTCAATAAGCTACGACCTTAAACCCATGGTTTGGCCATGAAAAACACGATCCTCTTGAAAGGGAGTTAGATAATGACCATAAGATCGACGGTATTGTTGATGGTAGGGTTTCTCTCAGTAATTAAGGCTTGTCTTGCCAAGACAGATCCCAATTTCTACATTTTCCTTTGCCTTGGACAATCCAATATGGAGGGGTACCCAGGGATCGAAGAACAGGATAAGACCGTAGATAGCCGGTTCAAGGTCTTGGCTGCAGTGGACTTCCCAAATATGGGCAGGCAAAAGGGCAACTGGTATGATGCCATTCCACCACTATGTCGTCCCAATGCGGGTCTATGCCCTGCAGACTACTTTGGCAGGACCCTGGTTAACCACCTACCACAGCACATAAAGGTGGGGGTCATCAATGTCTCTGTAGCAGGCTGCAAGATAGAGCTGTTTGAAAAGGAGAACTTCCGGTCGTATGCGGCAACTGCGCCATCCTGGATGAAGAGCATCATCGAACAGTGCGGAGGGAATCCCTATCAGCACCTAGTGGACATGGCCAGGTTGGCACAGAAGGATGGCGTAATCAAGGGGATCCTGCTGCATCAGGGAGAGTCCAACACAAACGACAAGGCCTGGCCCCAGAAGGTCAAGCTTGTCTACGATAACCTCATCAAAGACCTCGGTCTCGATCCTCAAGCAACACCGCTATTGGCAGGTGAGGTCGTGCATGCCGACCAAGGAGGCCTATGTGCGAGCATGAACTCGATCATCGCAGAGCTGCCTAAGGTCATCCCCAACTGCCATGTCATCTCCTCAAAGGGCTGTACCTGCAGACCAGACCACCTCCATTTTGACCCTGCAGGCTATAGGGAGCTGGGGAGGCGATACGGAGAAAAGATGCTCTCGCTACTTGGCTATCGCCCCACTGAACCCAATAACTAGGCAGCGGTCTTGCGTTGTCCCAGCAGAAAAGGCATGGCCTGCAGTCATATATGAGGTCTGCAGCCTGCAACTGCAGGGGTTTCCTTCAGGAAACCCTGGCTAAACCTATGCAACCCACGGCATCAGCCCTGCCTTGACAAGATCCATCCTGCCCTCGAGTTGCCCATCTTAGGGGTGATGGGATTTTTTATTTCACTAGTGTTAATCCAGGACGGTTACTTATAAGAAGACTGTGACCTTGCCGAATACAGATAAAATGGCAAGATGGTAGTTTAGATCGTAGGGCGACAAGGTGAAGCCACCTATAGGCAGTCAACTAGGTCCTGGAAAGGCAATACAAGGGGTACATGACCAAGCCAATCCCTTCCTGCCCGTGACCACAACCTATTGTGCATATCCATTAGGCAATACCCATAAGCGGGACCCAACACAAGAACTGCATCCTGAAGGAGGCTTACCATGATCAAGCGACTTGTACTTTCCGCAACAGTTATCGGCCTACTTGTCATGCTGCCGGTCAACGCCAAGACGATAATCTGGGTGGCGATGAACTGGGATGCGGACAGCGATGGCGTCAACGACTCCCAGGAGTGGGTCGACAAGTTACAGGCAGCAGGATATACCGTCGATTTCAGGGCCGGCTACTGGGACACCCTTACCGCAGCCAAGGTCACCGAACTGAACGCCGCAGACCTGGTCATTATCAGTGGTACGATCCAAAGTGGGACGTATGCCACCGACAGCACAGAGGTGGCCTTGTGGAATTCCGTCACGGCACCCATGCTGAACTGCTGTCCATACGTGGTCAGGAGTACCAGGTGGAAATGGGTCAACAATGGGGACTCCTCTCTGCCGAACAACAATGGTGATCAGGGTTCCCCCCTGATGCAGGTGGTACAGCCAACCCACTCCATCTTCTATGGGATATCCCTGGATGCAAACAACCAGGTGAAGGTCATAGACCCTACATTGGGTTCTGGCCATGCCTCGTTTGTCAATACCGCTGACGTAGGCAACGGAATACTCCTTGCCAAGACAGTGGGAAATGAGTGGTTCTGGATAGCCGAGTGGAAGAAGGGTGTGGAGTTCTACAAGGGCTCTGGCTATTATGCCACAAACCACAGGATGTTTTTTAGCATCGGCGCCCACGAAACGGCAGGCAATGGCAGGTCCGTGAACCCTGCCAGGGGTTACAATTTCACCGATGAAGGGTGGAAGCTCTACCTGAACACTGTCAAGTACATGCTGGGCGAGCGACTGCTGCCACCTACGCTGGCATCCAATCCAAATCCTTCGGATGGCGAGGTAGAGGTGCTGCGTTCTGTAAGGCTAAGTTGGGCCCCTGGCGTCTCTTCCACTGCCCACGATGTGTATCTTGGGACATCCTTTGAGGATGTCAGCAATGCAAGCAGGACCAATCCCCTGGGTGTACTGGTGAAACAGGGGCATGACGCCAACAACTTCGATCTCTCAGGAAGGATTGCGTACGGCCAGACCTACTATTGGCGTATCGACGAGGTCGGCAGTACACCCGGTACGATCAATAAAGGTGTGGTCTGGAGCTTCACAGTAGAACCATATGCCTATCCCATCAGGCCGGTCAAGGCCACGGCCTCCAGTTCCATGAATGACTCCACAACCCCAGATAAGACCATCGACGGCTCTGGCCTCAACGCCAATGACCGGCACTCTATCTTGATCACTGATATGTGGGTCAGCCACAAGACCGGACCACAACCTACATGGATCCAATATGAGTTCGACAAGGTCTACAAGCTTCATCAGATGTGGGTATGGAACTCCAACCAACCCATAGAGGAGATAATCGGCTTTGGGATCATGGATGCCAAGATCGAGGTCTCTATCGATGGATCAACCTGGACAGAGCTGCCCAATATACCCCAGTTCGCCCAGGCCACCGGCATGGATGACTACCTCCACAATACCACCATCGATCTCAACGGGGCTCTAGCCAAGTACCTCAAGATCACCGCGCTGTCTAACTGGGGCGGCGGAACTCAATACAGCCTAAGCGAGGTCAGGTTCTTCCAGGTCCCTACAAGGGCATTCAATCCTACACCTGCCAGTGGCGCAACTGGTATCGCCGTAGATGCAACACTCAACTGGCGTCCAGGCAGGGATGCAGTCAGGCATGAGGTATACCTAGGTACAGACCCCAATGCCTTACAACTAGCTACAACCGTCACTGACCACAAGGTAGGCCTGGCCTCACTTGCAGCAGAGTATGACCGCACATATTACTGGAAGGTCAATGAGGTTAATGACGCCGCAACCCCTGCAAGCTGGGAAGGCGACCTCTGGAGCTTCTCTACACTGCCCTATGCAGTGGTAGACAACTTCGAGACCTACAATGACCAGTGCAACCGCATCTTCTTTACCTGGATCGATGGCTACGGCCATAGCGGCTCTCAAGACTGTGCAGTCCCACCATCCTCTGGTAATGGCACAGGCTCTACAGTAGGCAACCTCAATCCCCCATTTGCCGAAAGGGCAAATGTACACTCTGGCTCCCAGGCCATGCCATTCTGGTATGACAACACCTCAGGCCCTGGGATCTCTGAGACCGTAAGGACCTTCACACCCGCCCAAGACTGGACCACAGGTAGCGTCAAGACCCTGGTGTTATTCTTCAAGGGCGATGTGACTAACGGCCCTGGTCAGGTCTACCTCAAGATCAATGGCACCAAGGTCAACTACCCTGGTAATGCCAATGACCTAGCAACAGGACTATGGAACCAGTGGGATGTAGACCTAGCCTCCCTGCCAGGGGCTAACCTTAAGGCTGTAAGTACCCTGACCATAGGTGTATCAGGCAGTGGCAAGGGTGTACTGTATGTAGACGACATCAGGCTCTACAGGGCAGCACCTGAGCCTACCTTGCCCACAGACCCAGGTACTGGGGCATTGGTGGCCTATTATCCATTTGAAGGGGATGCAAAGGACCTCAGTGGCAAGGGCTACCATGGTCAACTGATCAATGACGCAACATTCACAGACTCCATGCCGCAACTAGGCCGTGCCCTATTGCTTGATGGCGTCAATGACTATGTAGAGCTGCCTATAGGCAATCTGATCAGCACACTCGAGAGCATAACCGTCTGTACCTGGGTAAACTTCGACACCACAAGTAGCGGCTCTTGGGTGAGGATCTTTGACTTTGGCACTGGCACAGACAAGTACATGTTCATGACCCCCCGTCAGGGCACAACTGGGGCAATGAGGTTTGCCATTACGATAGGGAGCAATACTGCAGAGTCTGGCATGAATGGTCCAAGGACACTACCTGCTGGTTGGCATCATGTGGCAGCGGTCATTGATGGTGCAGCCAGGACCATGAGGATATATGTTGATGGTGAGGTGGTGGCCAGTGGTACTACCGCGGTATTGCCTAAGGACCTGGGTGTCACTACCCAGAACTGGCTGGGTCGGTCTCAGTGGAGTGGCGATGGTTACTATCAGGGCCTGATAGACGACTTTAGGATCTACAACAAGGCCCTAAGTACCTCAGAAATAAGATACCTAGGCGGGGATCGATAATACCCAGCCTCAAGGGCCTGATAAGCAAGGCCGGTGCGAACATTGCTGGCTGGTAAGGGAGGGACGCATCTGTATGAGGCATCCCTCCCTTGGCCAGGTCCAGCACTAACGTGTAAGCAGTTTCTGTATCAATTCTCATTGCCCTCTGACGATTATTATATGGAACATGGTTATTCTGACGAATTTAGGTAATAGGTCCAATGTTCAGATAGGATTGCTGCCAGTTATGTGGCTACCAACAACCGGTCCTTCTCTTAACTTAGTCAAAAGGTCTGGCCCATGTGGGCCATCTGACCATGGTCGTTTAGATCCATGTATGCTCCAGGTCCATTATTGAAGGAGGAAGCCATGTACCAGAAGGCTGCTGCTTGGATTATCTCACTGCTGCTATTGGTAAGCACACTTGAAGCACAGGTCATCCCCAAGGGCCCGGTCTCGGTAGAGGCCTACGATATGCCAGGCTACTTCTTGGTCTGCAGGAATACCACCCAAAGTGTCAGGCTGGTACAAGGGGGCAATGAGACACAACAAGGCCTTTGGAATATCGTCCAGGGCCTGACCGGTACAGGTACGGTCTCGTTTGCACCAGTAGCGTTGCCAGACCACTACATGCGGCATAGGAGCTTTGTCCTTTATGCAGACCCTGCTGCAACCGACAACCTCTACCTAAACGATGCCAGTTTTACCCCAAGACCTGGCCTGACAAATCCCAATGACCCAACACTCATCTCATTTGAGTCCTTGAACTATCCAGGCCGGTTTATCATTCATGGTGCCCCTGCCACAACGATCGGGTTCCGGATCGACCCAATAAGTACTGACGACGAGCGGGCACGGGCGACCTTCCGATTCGTAGGGTATAACCCCGAGTTGGCAAGTAAGCCAGCCCCAGCAGATAAGGCCACGGACGTGCCTCGTGACACCATCCTGGAGTGGACGGCCGGACAGTTTGCCGGCACCCACGATGTGTACTTCGGGACCGATCTTGACGCCGTCAGCACTGCTACCAGGGCCCTGCCAAAAGGCGTCTTATTGAGCAAGGGTCAGGCTGCTCCTTCGTTCGATCCACCTGGACTTCTCGATTGGGGCCAGACCTACTATTGGCGTATCGACGAGGTAAACAGTACCCCAGACCAGACTATCTTTCAAGGCAAGGTCTGGACCTTCACTGCCGAGCCCTACGCCTACCAGATTAGGCCTATTGCGGCCACCGCTTCCAGCTCCATGAACGCCTCTACAGGGCCAGATAAGACCATCGACGGCTCTGGCCTCAACGCCAATGACCAGCACTCTACAGATGTGAGTGCAATGTGGATCAGCCGCAAGGATGGACCACAACCTACATGGATCCAATATGAGTTCGACAAGGTCTACAAGCTTCATCAGATGTGGGTATGGAACTCCAACCAACCCATAGAGGAGATAATCGGCTTTGGGATCATGGATGCCAAGATCGAGGTCTCTATCGATGGATCAACCTGGACAGAGCTGCCCAATATACCCCAGTTCGCCCAGGCCACCGGCATGAATGACTACCTCCACAATACCACCATCGATCTCAACGGGGCTCTAGCCAAGTACCTCAAGATCACCGCGCTGTCTAACTGGGGCGGCGGAACTCAATACAGCCTAAGCGAGGTCAGGTTCTTCCAGGTCCCTACAAGGGCATTCAATCCTACACCTGCCAGTGGCGCAACTGGTATCGCCGTAGATGCAACACTCAACTGGCGTCCAGGCAGGGATGCAGTCAGGCATGAGGTATACCTAGGTACAGACCCCAATGCCTTACAACTAGCTACAACCGTCACTGACCACAAGGTAGGCCTGGCCTCACTTGCAGCAGAGTATGACCGCACATATTACTGGAAGGTCAATGAGGTTAATGACGCCGCAACCCCTGCAAGCTGGGAAGGCGACCTCTGGAGCTTCTCTACACTGCCCTATGCAGTGGTAGACAACTTCGAGACCTACAATGACCAGTGCAACCGCATCTTCTTTACCTGGATCGATGGCTACGGCCATAGCGGCTCTCAAGACTGTGCAGTCCCACCATCCTCTGGTAATGGCACAGGCTCTACAGTAGGCAACCTCAATCCCCCATTTGCCGAAAGGGCAAATGTACACTCTGGCTCCCAGGCCATGCCATTCTGGTATGACAACACCTCAGGCCCTGGGATCTCTGAGACCGTAAGGACCTTCACACCCGCCCAAGACTGGACCACAGGTAGCGTCAAGACCCTGGTGTTATTCTTCAAGGGCGATGTGACTAACGGCCCTGGTCAGGTCTACCTCAAGATCAATGGCACCAAGGTCAACTACCCTGGTAATGCCAATGACCTAGCAACAGGACTATGGAACCAGTGGGATGTAGACCTAGCCTCCCTGCCAGGGGCTAACCTTAAGGCTGTAAGTACCCTGACCATAGGTGTATCAGGCAGTGGCAAGGGTGTACTGTATGTAGACGACATCAGGCTCTACAGGGCAGCACCTGAGCCTACCTTGCCCACAGACCCAGGTACTGGGGCATTGGTGGCCTATTATCCATTTGAAGGGGATGCAAAGGACCTCAGTGGCAAGGGCTACCATGGTCAACTGATCAATGACGCAACATTCACAGACTCCATGCCGCAACTAGGCCGTGCCCTATTGCTTGATGGCGTCAATGACTATGTAGAGCTGCCTATAGGCAATCTGATCAGCACACTCGAGAGCATAACCGTCTGTACCTGGGTAAACTTCGACACCACAAGTAGCGGCTCTTGGGTGAGGATCTTTGACTTTGGCACTGGCACAGACAAGTACATGTTCATGACCCCCCGTCAGGGCACAACTGGGGCAATGAGGTTTGCCATTACGATAGGGAGCAATACTGCAGAGTCTGGCATGAATGGTCCAAGGACACTACCTGCTGGTTGGCATCATGTGGCAGCGGTCATTGATGGTGCAGCCAGGACCATGAGGATATATGTTGATGGTGAGGTGGTGGCCAGTGGTACTACCGCGGTATTGCCTAAGGACCTGGGTGTCACTACCCAGAACTGGCTGGGTCGGTCTCAGTGGAGTGGCGATGGTTACTATCAGGGCCTGATAGACGACTTTAGGATCTACAACAAGGCCCTAAGTACCTCAGAAATAAGATACCTAGGCGGGGATCGATAGCAGACACCTGTATGAATCTGACTGCGGCCACCTAGGATTCTGCAGGCATGTCTAATCCTCCTTATGCTAAGGGGGACACGGTTGGTGCCGTGTCCCCCTAGCTGTTTGCACACGTCATTGGCATGCCTTCTGACATGCATCATCTGTTGACCTCATCTGTCAGGCCAATAGAATACCTCCACAATGGCGGCATGGGCCGTGCTGAGTCTGTGATAGGTGGAGGACTCGCAATGGATGATTCGGACGCTAATCGTGCTGGCTCGAAGACCACACAAGGCGTGATAAAAGAAGAAGGCGAAGAACCCGAACTGCGGCCCTGCTGAACGCGACCGGTGGTGTAGGCGCCTGCATCAAGGATAGGTAGCTGGTTCACCTCCAGTCGCCACAGCAGGCAAGGTCTTTAGGGAGGTGAACCATGAAGACCAAGAATCCGCTACTTGTCCCCGAGCTTCGCGAACTGCTCGATGCCGGAGACCCAAAGGCGATCCAAGAGTTCTTTGAGTCTGGCCCCCCGGCCCTATTGGCAGAGTTTGTCTCCGCACTATCTAGCGAAGAGGCCTGGGCCATACTAAGGCAGGCAAGGCCACAGCTTCGTTCGGAGATCTTCAGTCACCTGGATGAGGACCTGCAAGTAGAGATAGTAAAAGGCCTTACCCGGCCAGAGATAGCCAGCCTGCTGACCGAGATGCCGCCAGACGACCGGGTGGACCTCTTCAAGCAACTGCCAGAGAGCCTCCAGGAATCGGTCCTGCCTGCCTTGGCACAGGCCGAGAGGGAGGACATCCGTCGTCTGGCCGCATACAGGGAGGGCACAGCAGGGGCGGTAATGACATCGGATTATGCTACCCTGCTGCCCGAGATGACCTCATCGGAGGCCATAGATCACCTCAGGAAGGTCGCACCAGACAAGGAGACCATCTACTATGCTTATGTAGTGGATGGCAATCGCAGGCTGCTAGGGTTTGTATCGCTCAAGGACCTGATCCTGGCACCCCGCGACGCAAAGGTCAGAGACGTGATGCACCCAGAGATGATCTTTGCCCGCGTCGATGAAGATCAGGAGGAGGCTGCAAGGAAGATACAGAAATACGACCTGATGGCACTGCCTGTTATCAACGGCAACGACGCCCTTGTCGGCATCATCACCTATGACGATGCAATCGACATCATCACACAAGAGAACACCGAGGATATGGAAAAGCTGATGGCCATTGCAGGCCGTCACGAGGCAGGTGTCTACCTGAGGACCCCCTGCTGGGTACATTTTAAGAATCGGGCCTACTGGATCGTGGGCCTGGCTGCATTGGGCTTGGTATCAGGTGTGATCATCCACAGTTTTGAGACGACACTGATGCAGATGCTGATACTCGCCCTCTATATGCCCATGGTGGCTGACACTGGTGGAAACACAGGCAGCCAATCAGCCACTGTGGTGGTCCGTGCGTTGGCACTCCGCGAGATAGGTCCGAGGGACATACACAGGGTCCTGTTCAAGGAATTTAGGATCGGGATCCTCTTGGCACTAGTCCTCATGGTCCTATCCTTTGGCAAGATCATGTTCCTCTCACGTGGCTCAGAGATACCTGCCGGCTTCTCGCTAGCCCAGATAGGCATGGTTATCAGCATCGCCCTAGCCTTACAGGTAATAACCGCCACGCTGATCGGCGCGATGCTGCCCCTAGTTGCAGCACGGCTCGGATTTGACCCTGCGGTCGTGGCAAGCCCTGCACTGACCACGATCGTAGACATCACTGGCCTGTTGATCTACTTCAGTACCGCCAGGCTCTTACTGGGGATATGAAAAGGGCCTGACAAGGGATAGCCCAGCACCTTGATTATACCCACATCCCAGGTAGTATCTGAGGTATGTCCTATTGCGCCAAAGCCCCATCACCACCTTGCCCAGCCAATCCAAGCTCAGCAACCCTTTCAGGAGTATAGATCATGCAGGAGTCATGGAAGGCCAGGATCGGGTTATATGGTATTGTCTTATTTGCGGTCGTAGGCATCGCCAAGGCACAGGAAGACCGGTTAGAACAGACTTTCGCGCAACCGCCTGACGCCGCGTGGGTGGCACTGGACAGGTGGCAACGTGACCCTGGATGGGATCACAAAGGACCTGGAATGGATGAAGAGGGCAGGTATTGCCGGCTGCCAACTGGCAGATGTGAGCTTTGGTACCGGGCAGGCCATAGAGGACAAGGTCCTTTTCGGTAGCGACCGCTGGTACCAGGCACTTCGCCATGCGGCCTCTGAGGCCAAGAGGCTGGGCCTTGAGCTTGCGATATTTAGTTCGCCTGGCTGGAGCCTGACGGGCGGTCCTTGGGTCAGGCCGGAGCAGGCCATGAAGAAGCTGGTCTGGAGCCAGACAATCGTCCAAGGCCCAGGCAGGTTCAATGGGACCTTGCCGCAGCCGCCCTCGAACAATGGGCCCTTCTTGGACCAAGGCTCAGGTGGCCGCGGTCCCCAGCAGGACCCTACCTACTACAGCGATAGTGCAGTAATCGCCGTCCGCCTACCTGCAGCAGAACAGGACATGCTGGCCCTCGATCCCAAGGTCACATCCAGTAGCGGGCAATCAGACCTGGGTCTATTGTTCGATGGTAAGTACAATACGGCAGCCTCTATACGACCGCCAGCAGACGGCGGCCCTGCCTGGTTGAGGATCGAATTCGGCCAGCCCTTTACTGCCAGGGCTATCACGATCGGCACTACAAGCGGCATTCCAGTCGGCAGGGTGCTGGCTATCGGCGAGGATGGTATAGCCCAGACCCTCGTGACGCTGCCTGGTGCCCAGCACTATCGGCAGGGGAGGGTCCGGACCTTTGCGTTTGGACCGGTGACTGCCAAGACATACCCGATGGAGTTCACTGGCGGGCCTATCGGACCTGCACAGACCATCAGCCAGGAGCCCACGCAGCCAGCCAGGCAATACGTCCTTACGGAGCTTAGGCTACACTCTGGCGGGAGGGTGCATCGTTGGGAGGAGAAGGCGAGCTTCTGCCATCTGTTTGAATATCAGACCGTACCAACCCTAGATTACCCACCTTATTTGGTCGTAAGGCGATCCGATGTGATCGACCTGACGTCCAAGATGAGACCTGACGGGAGTCTGAGCTGGGACGTGCCAGAAGGCAGATGGGCGATCCTGCGGATGGGCTATTCGCTGACAGGTGCAAAAGAACCGACCGGCAGTACCTTCTGGTTCAGGCTACGAGGTCGATAAGTTCAACCCCAGGCATGTGGAGGCATACTACGCGTGCTACTTTGGACCCATGATCAAGGCACTTGGCCCACTCTTTGGCGATTCCCTACGGTACGTAGTGATGGATAGCTGGGAGGCAGGGTATCACAACTGGACAGAACAAATCCTGTCCGAGTTTCGACACAGGCGTGGCTATGACCCTACGCCGTATCTTCCAGTATTGACAGGTATTGTTAGAGAGCAGCCAGGTAAGCGACCGATTCCTGTGGGACTTCCGCAGGACCTTGGCCGACATGTGGGCAGATAACCACTATGGCAGGCTCGCAGAACTGCTGGCAAGACATGGCGTGGGGATATACGCCGAGGCAGCAGGTGTATCCCTTGAGATACCGGAAGATACCTTGCTGAACAAGAGCAAGGTAGCCATACCCATGGCCGAGTTCTGGCTGCGGGCGCTGCACCCGGAGTTGATGTACTACCAGCATGTCCGAGACGCTGCCTCTGCCGCCCACATCTACGGCAAACCCATAGTTGCTGCAGAGGCATTCACAGGTGGCGGATACGAATCGCCTTTCTCGATGAAGAAGGTCGCAGACTACTGGTTTGCACAAGGTGTCAACAGGATCGTCTTCCACACATCCGCCCATCAGCCCCTAGACACCAAGCCGGGCAATACCATGGTAGGTACACATATAAACAGGAACATCACCTGGGCCGAACAGGCCAGGCCATTCATGACATACCTTGCACGGGTTTGCCATATGCTACAGCAGGGCCTCTTTGTGGCAGACCTGGCGTATTTGTTGGATGAGGGTGCCCCATCAACGATGCCCATCTGGGGTGCTGGCCTGATCCCAAGGCCACCTGATGGCCACGATTTTGACTATGTCAATGCGGATGTGGTCATAAACAGGATGTCTGTAAACCAGCAAGGCCGGCTCGTCTTGCCCGATGATATGTCTTACCGGGTATTGATACTTCCTCAAACCGACAAGATGCGTCCTGAATTGCTAGCAAAGATCCACCAGCTTGTCTATGGCGGGGCTACCATCATCGGGCCCAGGCCTACCTGCTCGCCAAGCCTTGCAGGATACCCAGATTGCGACAGGAAGGTCCAGGCCCTAGCGGCAGAGGTTTGGGGGACCTTGATGGGGTCAGCAGGACCATCCGTTATTACGGAAAGGGCCAGGTCATATGGGGGCTACCGCTAGAGGATGTCCTGGCCAGGCTTGGTATAAGCAAGGACTGCGAATTCGACCGCAGGCTCGATGCGGACCTGGCCTGCATACACAGGCAATCTGGTCAAGTAGATATCTATTACATAGCAAACCTCACCGACAGCGATCAAGAGATCCAGGTCCGCTGCAGGATCACGGGCAAGGAGGCGGAGGTCTGGGACCCAGATACTGGTCTTATTGAGCCGGCCTCGTACAGGATCGCAATGGTGATAGCCAGTTGCTCAGGCGAGGGAGGTGCTGCCCTGAGCAGACGCAACTACGGGGAGACCATAAAGCACCTGGTCGCACCGACCAGGTATCCGTATCAGTTCTGCGCAAACTACCAGAAGTGGGCAGATAAGGCAGACCAGATGCCAATGGATGCCCATATGCTCATCGCCTTGATCGCCCCAAGGCCTGTGCTCTTGCAGACAGGCACCACAGACAAGTGGTCCGACCCATACGGCGAGTTCCTGGCGGCCGTTGCAGCAGGCCCTGTGTATCGGCTTTTGGGTAAGCAGGACCTGGGCGCGGAAAAGATGCCTCCAGCAGGCCAGCCCATACTGCACACGATCGGGTTCTACATGCACGATGGCGGCCACGGGGCCTTACCGCAAGATTGGCCGGTTTTCCTGCAGTTTATGCAGATGCACCTGGCCAAGTGATTCTTCATTGCCGCCAGTAACCCATCGGGCCTACCCCTGCTCGGTCTGCCTGGCGATAGAGAAGAAGGGTTCGAGATAGTCCCCACATTGGCGTACCGAATAGATCGGATTTGCCTTGCGCAATAAGGGCGTAATCGTGCGGCTTGGCATAGAAATACGTGGGCCTTCCATCGAGAAGATCTAGTAGCAAAGGCCAAAATATAGATCCGGCCCTCTATACCTCTATACCCTGGGACCTCAGGTAGTCCTTTAGTTGGCCGATGTCTATGATCCCGAAGTGGAATACCGATGCAGCCAGCAGGATGCTTGCCCCTGCCTGGACCGCCTGGTAGAAGTGCTCGAGTGTCCCGGCACCGCCAGAGGCCACTACCTTTGCGCTGACTGCCTCTGATATCATGCCTATCAATGGCAAATCGTAGCCTGTCTTTGCACCGTCGGTGGCCTTGCTGGTAGGGAGTATCACTGCCGCACCGAGGTCATCGACCTGCTTGGCCCATTCGATGGCATCTACACCGGTTGCGATCGTGCCGCCATTGATGTAGACCTCATATCCGGAAGGCAGATCTGGGTTACGGTCTACATCGATCGCAACTGTCACCCTTTCAGGTCCAAACTCATCCACAAGCTCCTTTACCAATAGGGGGTTCCTGAATGCAGCCGAATTGACCGATACCCTGTCAGCCCCTGCCTGCAAGACCTGCTCGGCCACCTGCAGGCTGCTGATCCCGCCCCCAACAGTGAATGGTACGGTGCAGGCCTCCGCAACCCGCCTGACCACATCGAGCATAGTGGACCTGCCCTCCACCGTTGCGGCTATGTCGAGCAAGGCCAGCTCGTCTGCCCCGGCCTTGCAATAGGCCCTGGCTGCCTCTACAGGGTCTGCAGCATCCCGCAGGTCGACAAAGTGTACGCCCTTGACTACCCTGCCATCCTTCATATCGAGACATGGCATGATGACGATCTTTCCTGACATAGTAAACCCATCCAAGAAGGCCCACAATACACCTGCCCGGGCCGCTGCCAGGGCATGCCAGAAAGTATAACCACCTGGATCTGTCTGTTGAAAGACCCTTGTCTTTTTTGCAGACCAGATTACCCTCAGGGCTGGTTTGACAAGAGGTGACCATGAGCCGATCTTCTGATAGAAGGCCGCTGAATCAGCAGTTTGCAAGCGACAACAACGCAGGCATATGCCCTGAGGCATTGGATGCCATATGCATGGCCAATGTAGGACATGCCCCCTCCTATGGAGAAGACAGGTGGACCGCAGAGGTCTGCGATCTGTTCAGGGAGCTGTTCGGCTGCCATTGCGAGGTGTTCTTTGTCTTCAACGGCACTGCGGCCAATTCGCTTGCGATCGCCAGCCTTTGTAGGTCATACCACGCCATCATCTGCCATAGGCTGGCACATATAGAGACCGATGAGTGCGGTGCACCGGAGTTCTTCTCCCACGGCGCAAAGCTCCTACTGGCAGACGGCCCTGAAGGCAAGCTGGACCCTGCCAACGTCCGGCAGATCATCACCAAGCGATCTGACATACATTACCCAAAACCCAAGGTCATCAGCGTCACGCAGGCGACGGAGGTAGGCACGGTATATACACCGCATGAGCTAGAGGCCGTCAGTGAGGTGGCAAGGGAATATGGCCTCAAGATACACATGGATGGGGCAAGGTTTGCAAATGCCATGGCCAGCCTTGAGATCGAGCCTGCTGCCATTACGGTGGATTGTGGGGTTGACGTGCTATGCTTTGGCGGTTCCAAGAACGGCCTTGCCATGGGAGAGGCCGTGATATTCTTCGACCTGGCTGCGGCAAAGGAGTTTGCCTACCAGTGCAAACAGGCAGGTCAACTGGCTTCAAAGATGCGTTTCATAGCAGCCCAGTGGCTTGGCATACTCAAGAGCGGTGCGTGGCTCAGATACGCCAGGCATGCCAACCAGATGGCCGAGCTGCTGGAGCAGAGGCTCAGGCAGATCTCGCAGATAGAGGTCATCATGCCAAGGCAGGCCAACTCCGTATTCGTTCGGATGCCAGAGGATGTGGTCACACAGATGCACAGGAAGGGTTGGAGGTTCTACACATTCATAGGCGCTGGCGGTGCTAGGCTTATGTGTTCTTGGGATACGACTGAAGAGGCGATCAACGCCTTTGTGGCGGACCTAAAGGAGTGCCTGCTGGCCTGAGATCATATGAGGCCAAAGCCTGCTAGCAATCCGCAATCAAACATCGGCAGGTATGCCAGATGGCCCATACTGATCCTGCTGTTTGTGGCAATTGCCGTTTACCTTGCCAAGGCGATCGAACCCAGCTTGATCTATAGTAGCCTTGGCGTGTTCCATGCGTATCCGCAGTTTCAAGGTGATCGTGAATCCTTGGTAAGACATCTATCTATTCCAGGTGGTATTTCGCAGCTATTAACAGGCCTTGCATCGCAATGGTACTTTGACAATTGGTACGGTGGGGCTGTGATCACAGGCCTTCTGGCAGTGCTATTTGCAGGCATGTATCACTTGATCGAGCTTCATCATGGCCGCATAAAGGTCTGGCCAGCCACACTGCCAGTGATCTTTGCATTGTTTATGTATGGAAGGTACGACCATCCAACACAATGGCTGATATCCCTTGCCATTGCCGCCTGGGCAGCGGTGATTTATCTGGCGATACCGATACACGGACCTGTCATAAGCGCGATCTTTGGATGCATGATACTTGGCTTGTGCTATCAACTGATCGGTGGGACCACACTGGTATTGGCGGCGATCCTGGTCATCTGTGAGACAGCAATTCGCAAAAGGCCACTTGTTGCCGGAATCCTTGTACCGGGATCTATCTGCATCATCTGGCTAGTAGGGACCTGGTGGAAGGCACTAGAGCCTCTACAAGCCTTTGTCATCGCCAGCCCCCTGGACAAGGCCAACCTAGCATGGCTTGATACCAGGGCAAGGTGGCTCTGTGCAGGCCTGTTCGCAGCGGTCCTGTTCGGGCCGTGCATAGGTCTTGCCTTAACCCTCTTGAGCCCTCAGACACCTAACTCTGGTAGGCCGAAGGCCTGGCTGCAACGCCTGCGGCGCCTGGCAGATGTAGCAATCATTGTACTGATCTGCCTGCTTGTGTTAGCTGGGCATCAGACCCAGACCAAGTACCAACTGGCCATCCACAAGGCTGGCATGGAGGGGGATTGGCAGGCGGTGCTCAACCTGGCAGCAAGGATCAAGGACCCTGGCCAGCTAACGCCTGCCTCCATCCTTGAGATAGACAGGGCCCTCATCCACACAGGTCTGCTTGGCCAACAGATGTTCAGCTATCCCCAAGATCCCCGCATACTGGCACTATTCAGCCTGGAAGGCATAGGTCAAGGCCTTCAGTTTGCCAAGCGTCTGGAGATCCACCTAGACCTGGCAGACCTCAATGCAGCAGAGCAGGACGCATACGAATTGCTGGAGGTCCAAGGGCCTGTGCCTTTTGTCCTTGAGGCCATAGCAAGGATACATATGGCCAAGGATCAGTACGAGGCAGCCAAGGTAGCACTGCAAAACCTCCTGACCCTGCCTGGCGCAAGGCAATTAGCCAGAGGATGGCTCGCCAGGCTGGAAGGGCCTGGGGGCCTGGATCTGGACCCAGAGCTCAAGAGGCTTAGGCAGTTTCGTAGGCTGAGGGATGAACCGGTCAAGGACCAGCTTTTCGACCAGATCCTACTGGATATGATCGCAGAACATCCAAACAACAGGGTTGCCGTGGATTATCTAATGGGTTATTACCTCCTCACAAGACAGGACGAGAAGATCGCTGCAAATCTGGACATGCTATTGGCCGCAGGGTATACGTTCCTGCCAAGGCATTACCATCAGGCCTTGCTGATATATGCAGACCGTACCAGGCAACCAGTTCAGGTCCGTGGACTTGCCATGGACAGCTCGGTAATAGATGAGTTCAGCAGATTCAATTCTGTTGCAAGGTCTGTCAAGGCCGATAGGGCTGGGCTTGCCAGGCACCTGGCCTCGCAATTCGGCGATACCTACATGTACTACTATCTATTCGGCCTATCTGGTGTGAGATGATCTGGGTAATCATCGTCTTTATATGCATAATCTCATCAGGCTGCCGGCCCAAGGTGGAGGCCATCCTTGACCAGGCAGAACTGGCAGGCCAGGTCCAGATCGAGCCGGATTACAAGGCCGTCACCATCCCATCAAACATTGCGCCTTTGAACTTCGCGATCACATCGCATGCAGATCGCTATCTAGTAAAGATATATGGCCAGGATGGAAGTCCGATCCTGCTTTACACAAGATGTCCCCAGATAAGGGTACCAATCAGACAATGGCAGGCCCTGCTAAACCAGAACAAAGCAGGCCAGATCTGGATCGAGGTGGCCACATGTGGACGCGACAGGAGATGGCGGAGGTACGAACCCTTTGCGATCTACGTCGCCAACGAGCCGATCGATCGCTGCCTGGTATACAGGCTCCTAAGGCCCCAATATAACTACTTCAAGGATATTGGCATCTACCAGCGAGATATCCAGAGCTTCCATCAATCCTGTATATTGCACGGCAGCCAATTCAGGGATGGGTGCCTCAACTGCCACACATTCCTCAACAACAGGCCAGAGCCGATGGCCATAGCGATACGAAGTGGTCAGTTTGGCAGCAGTTGCATCTATGCAGACGATGGCCAGTTGGAAAAGCTTGGCACAAGGCTGGGCCATACCAGTTGGCACCCAAGCGGGAGGTTGCTGGCATTCTCTGCGTTCGACGTCAGGATGTTCTTCCATACTGCCAGGCCTGATGTGCAAGATGTGGTGGAAATGGACTCGCTTATCGGCTATTACGATCTGGAAGGCCGCAAGGCCGGTCGCATCCCTGGCCTGGCAGATCCAAACCGCCTCGAGACACAGCCGTGCTGGTCTGCTGACGGCAGGTATCTGTACTTCGCCTGTGCACCCAAGTTATGGCAGGCAAACAAACAGTTCCCTCCAGAACGGTATGCAGAGCTCAGGTATGACATACAGAGGATCTCATACAATGATGGCTATTGGGGCCAAGTCGAAACAGTAGTGTCATCCGACCGACTGGGCAAGAGCTGCCTGATGCCAAGGCCCAGTCCTGATGGGCGGTTCCTGCTGTTTACCGCCTGTGACTATGGATGCTTCCCCATATATCAGGCCAGTGCTGACCTGTACCTGATGGACCTGAACACAGGCCAGATCAAGGCCCTCGAATGTAACAGCCAATTCTCTGACTCCTGGCATACCTGGAGCAGCAACGGCAGGTGGTTGGTCTTTGCCAGCAAGAGGCCTACAGGCCGGTTCACCAGGCTGTATATCACACACATCGACACCGATGGCCGCGCCTCCAAGGCCTTTGTCCTGCCGCAGGCAGATCCTTACTTCTACGATCGATTCCTGTACGCTTACAACCTGCCGGAGCTGATAGTAGGGCCTGTACGATACAGCAATCGCACATTAGTCAGGACCATCAGGTCCAAGAGGGCAATCCAGGTTGATAGCATCACCTCTGCCACCCCGGTCCAGACCCAATACCAGCAGTTCGGCCAGCGTTGACTTAACCTGCTTGCTCGTATCCCCATAGGGCTCTATAATCACCACTGTTTTAGGTCTTTGTCCTGCAAGGAGGTACAGTGATAGCACGACTCAAGGGGATCTTGCTCTGTCTGGATGAGAACTCCGCACTGGTGGAGGTCGGACCTATATCCTATCAGGTCCTGCTGCCAGGCTATGCGGTCAGTGCCCTGGCAGACAAGATCGGCATGGGGCTGGTCTTGAGCACATTGCAGTACTATGAGGGCAATCCTGGGGGCGGCAATCTTGTACCACGACTTGTTGGGTTCTTGAGCGACAGCGAGCGGGAGTTCTTCGAGCTGTTTACCACCGTCAAGGGCATGGGCATACGCAAGGCCCTCAAGGCCATGGCAATGCCTGTCAGCACGATAGCCACTGCCATAGAGCAGGCGGATCACAAGACCCTTGGCATGCTCCAAGGTATAGGCCAGCGGACTGCGCAGCAGATCATAGCTGAGCTCAAGGGCAAGGTAGGTAGGTTTGCCTCTGAAACCGCAAGACTCCAACCAGCAGCCAGCAGGCCATTCCTCCCATATCAGGCAGAGGCACTGGAGGTCTTGGTGGCATGGGGTGAGAAGAGGTCAGAGGCAATGGAGTTGATCGAGTTGGCCGCTCGCCGATATCCAGACGTCAAGACCGCAGAGGAGCTGGTGCCCTTGGTCTATAGACTAAAGCAAGGTATAGAGGTCTAAGAAGATGGCCATAAACCGTGTCATATCCAGCCAAGTACTCAACGAGCAAGAGGAGTCCTTCAATCTGTCACTGCGGCCTAAGAGGCTCGATGAGTGTATAGGCCAAGATAGGCTCAGGCAGAAGCTCTCCATAGCCATAGCAGCAGCAAAGCAGAGGGGTGAGCCACTGGAGCATATCCTCTTCTATGGCCCTCCTGGCCTGGGCAAGACCACCCTTGCCAATGTGGTGGCCAACGAGATGGGTGTGGCCATACGCTGCTCATCAGGGCCTGCACTGGTAAAGGCAGGGGACATCATGGGGCTTCTGACCAACCTCAACTATGGCGACATACTTTTTATCGATGAGATACATCGCCTTAGTACACCGGTCGAGGAGTTCATCTACCCAGCAATGGAGGACTTCAAGGTAGACTTCACTGTAGATAGCGGCCTGCACGCAAAGACGATCAACTTCCCGTTGAAGAGGTTCACCCTCATAGGTGCCACTACAAGGGCTGGGCTTCTGAGTGCACCATTGAGGAGCAGGTTTGGGATGCTCTACCACGTAGATTTCTACACAGTGGAAGAACTGACTAGGATACTGATCCGGTCTGCAGGCCTGCTTGGCCTAAGTCACGAACCCGGTGCCCTGGAGCGGATCGCGGCCAGGTCCAGGGGCACACCGAGGATAGCCAACAGGCTCCTGAAGCGCGTCAGGGACTATGCACAGGTCAAGGGCAGCGGTGTCTTGAGCATAGAGATCGTGGATAAGGCCTTGGCCATGGAGCAGATAGACCATCTGGGCCTGGACGAGCTTGATAGGGCATTCCTCCGCGCACTAGCCAATGTCTATAACGGCGGCCCTGCGGGTATAGAGGCCCTGGCTGCGACGTTGGGCGAGGAGAGGGATACATTGGAGGACGTAGTTGAGCCATACCTCTTACAGATCGGCTTTGTCCGCAGGACAAAGAGGGGTAGGGAGATCACCGCCCAGGCATGCTCCCACCTTGGCATCGAACTGAGGCCCAAGGCCAGGCAGCCTATAGAACAAGGGCTGTTCGATCCTGAAGAGATCTGACAGGTACATGAGGCTTGCAGTACATGCCATAACCCACCAAGGCTGTCCAGTGGAAATCAGGGAAAGGCTGATGCTGGACCAGCAACAGCGGCGGTCGCTGCTGCGATCTTGCCATGCACAGAGGGCCATCAGTGAGGCCTGCATACTGCAGACCTGTAACCGATTGGAGTTCTACCTCGTAACAGGCGAGCAGTTTGACCAAAGGGCCTTCCTGCAATCTCAGCTCCAGGACCTCAGAAACGAAGGGGACCTATGGGCTAGGCATGCTAGGTCTATGGAGGGATCGGATGCAGCCAGGCACCTCTTGATGGTAGCAACAGGCCTGGACTCGCAGCTCATTGGTGAGAACCAGATACTTGCCCAGGTCAAGGCCGCCTACTGTGAGGCAGTTGCAGCCCACACAACCAAGCTGATCCTGAATCGACTCTTTCATCTGGCATTTAGGGCAGGAAAGGACGTGAGGGCCAATACCACCATAAGCAGGGGTGCAGTCTCCATAGCCCAGGCCGCTGTGGAGGTGGCAGCCAGGTCCATGGACCTTACCAAGGCAAGGGCACTTGTGATAGGGGCAGGTGAGAATGCACACCTGGTGGCCAGTGCATTGGTCAAGAAGGGCCTTGCAGAACTAGTGATCGCCAACAGAGACCAGGAAAGGGCTGTGGCCCTATGCTCCCAACTGGGTCTTGGTAAGGCCATCGGCCTCGAGCAGATCTCAAGACAACTGCGGAGGGCAGATCTAGTGATCAGCTCAACTGGCTCAAGTGACCTGGTCATAACCGAGCAACTTGCAGGACCGATCCTTGCCGCAAGGCGAAGGCCGATCCTGATGATCGACCTTGCAGTGCCAAGGGATATAGACCCTGTACTGGGTAAGATCAAGACCGTGATGATAAAGAATATTGACGACCTAGATCAACATATAAATGCCAGCAGGTCCAAGAGGGCCGACCAGATCCCAAAGGCCAAGGCCATAGTCGATCAATACCTGCAGCAGTTCCAGGATTGGCGCAATGGCCTATCGGCAGTCCCATTGGTCTGTGCATTGATGGAGACAGCCATGAGTACTGCAAGGCTGCATGCCAGCCGCTATGCCAAGGGCTTTTGCCAAGAGGACCGACAGGCCCTAGTGGCCTTTGCCGAGTCCCTTGCCAAGAAGCTCCTGCATGGGCCTATCAGCTTTGCCAGGCGTATAGGACAGGAGCCATCTGCAGATCAGATTGCTGCAGCAGAGCTGCTTCGCCAGATATTTGACCTTCATGGATAAGGTCCTGGTCATAGGCACAAGGCCTGGCAGGCTGGCCCAGGCCCAGGCCGAGCTGGTAGCAGGTGCAATCAGACAGAGGTGGCCTGATCTATGCTGCAAGATATCCGCGATCGCCACAGCCGGTGACATAGACCAGAGGACCGCACTGTGGGAACTTAGAGGCAGGCCCGATCAACAAGGGTTCTTCACCAGCCAGGTCGAACGCGCCCTAGCCGCAGGCCAGATAGACCTGGCAGTGCACAGCCTCAAGGACCTGCCGACAAGGCAGGCAGATGGACTTGTCATTGCTGCTGTGATGGACCGGGCATTCCCTGAGGATTGTCTTGTGTGCAATGGGCCTGCCAATGGCATACAAGACCTGCCTTCAGGGATCAGGATTGGCACATCAAGCCTCCGTAGGGCAGCGCAGGTCAGCTCCATAAGGCCAGACCTGCAGGTAATACCTATACGTGGCAACGTGGAAACCAGGCTCGCGAGGTTGGATTCAGGCCAGGTGGAGGCCGTCCTACTGGCAAGGGCAGGGCTCGAGCGATTGGGCCTTGCCTACAGGATCACCACCATCCTGGACCCCCGCAGATTCATCCCAGCCCCTGGCCAAGGTGCCCTGGCGGTACAGGTCAGGTCTGATGATCAGGCCACATACCAGATCGCATCTGCCATTGATGATGCGAAGACCCGGCTATTGGTTGAAATAGAGCGTCAGGTCTTGGTCTATACAGGTTGCGGTTGCCACGCACCATTGGGTGCATTTGCCCAGATCATCGAAGACACCTTACACCTGTATGGCTTCATGGCAGACCCTCAAGGTAAAAACCCAATCCTTGCAAGGCTTACCGGGCGGCTGGACAGGCCTTTTGCCTTGGCTAGACAGCTCGCTAACGAGCTACTGAAGGTCAACAGGTAGGCAGATTGGACTTGATCCTTGTCCGCGGTATAATAGATGCAAGAGGCATCTATGCTGAAGGTTGCGGCAATACACCTCTGTCTCTGTGGCCTAGTAAATGCCCAAGGGGGCCTGCAGGGGCCGTTACCTACCCCCATCCGGACGCCAAATCCACTTGAACTGTGCCTAAACAGCAGGTATTCCCAGCATTCCCTCTCGACAAGTACTGCCACAGCCATGCATCTAGCCAATATCCTCTGGGCAGCCTCCAAGGCCCCGATGCTAGGTAGTTACCGCAGGCTATATGCCTATACCCGCGACGGGGCCTATTGGTATGACCCGAATACACATGGACTTACGTTTCATTCAACTGAGGTGACAAGGGAGGGGGCATTCTCGTTAGGATATGAGGCAGAGCTGGTCTTTGATGCAGGCCTTTCCTACATGTTTGCACTGCTGGAGGCGGTTTCACTATCCAACAGCGATCAGCCCCAGCTTGCAAGCTGTCCAAAGGGCCTTGGCCTACCGAGCACGAGGTTGTTTTTTGCCGTCCAACCGTTTGCTGCCCTGACATCCCAATTGGTTGCACACAGCTCTGTACCGGTGGGGCAGGCATGGTGGCTTCCAGATCCATGTACAGGTGGGAAGATCTGCTTGGAGGCAATAATAGCCCGGCCAAACTACACAACCCATCTTACGGACGATGACCTGACCACAGAACAGATCTCACAGCTACTCTGGGCAGGATATGGATGCACATCACATTACACCAGTAACGGCAGGGCAGGCCTTACCGTACCTTCTGCATATGCGACATATTACCTTACCGGCAGGATCTATCTGGTCCACGAAGGCGGCCTATATCGTTATATCAATCGAAACCCCATCACAAACCCTGCAACTAGGGACCACAGGTTGGAACCAGTAGAAAAGACCGGTGGCCGCATTAGCAGACTTGATATCCATGACCTTGTGGATCTGCGGGCAAGCCTCACGGATGTACTGCCGGACCTACCAAAGGCCGGGTGCTATCTGATCCTGTGCTTGGATAAGACCGGTGCAGGCCAGGAGTTTGCCAAGCTTGAGGTCGGCTTCGTGGCGGCCAACCTCCTGTTACAGGCCACGGCACTGGATCTAGGCTGCCATCTCAGGCTTGTGACCACTGCCGAGCAAGCAGCCTTACAAGCAGCAACTGGTATACCTATGTCAGACCTGCCACAGTTGATCGTCAGTATTGGACATATCCTCAAGGCTGATACTGACCTAGATGGCAGGGTTGATCTGCATGACCTTGCTATCATAGGCAACTGCTGGCGATCGTCATGGGGCCAGGCCTGGTTTGATCCTAGGGCAGACATCGACCGCAACGGCGCGGTTGATAGGTCGGACCTGGCCATGCTGGCGGGGTCCTGGCTTGGCGGTCATGCCGAGGGCTAGGCTACGGGCACTCGCGCCTGGCCTGGAAGAATGCCTTCAGGATGGCAGAACAATCCTCAGCAAGTATCCCCTTAGTCACCTTAAGCCTATGGTTTAGCCTTTGGTCCTGCACGATATTGTAAAGGCTGCCACATGCCCCTGCCTTTGGATCCTCGCAGCCATACACAAGCCTATCGACCCTAGCCAGGACCAGGGCCCCCGCACACATGGGGCATGGCTCGAGCGTCACGTATATCGTACAACCTGTCAGCCTCCAGGTCTCCAATGCGGCGGCAGCCTGCGTGAGGGCGATGATCTCTGCGTGGGCAGTGGGGTCCTGTAGTTGTTCCCTCTGGTTATAGGCCTTGGCTATGACCCTACCATCGTGTACGATGACCGCCCCTATTGGCACATCCCCATTCTCCTGGGCTATGGCCGCTTGATCCAAGGCGATCCGCATATAGCGATGGTCAGCGGCTAGCTGCTCTTCAGAGGGCGGGTAGTCTATCATCCTACCATCCCCAAACCTCAATTACCCCCAAGGGGAGTCGAACCCCTGTCTCCAGGATGAGAACCTGATATCCTAGGCCACTAGACGATGGGGGCACAGGCATCAGCCACCTTTGACCAAACAATAATGGCGGCGGGTGGATTCGAACCGCCGACCCTGGGCTTATGAATCCCATGCTCTAACCAGCTGAGCTACGCCGCCACTATTGACAGATCTAGGATAAAGCAAGACCTCTTGGATGTCAACCCTGGCAACGAGCCATAGCCATACAGACCGTTGGGCAAGCTAGAATTGCATACCTGCCTTCTGGGCTGGCTGAAGCCAACCAGATCTGCAAAACCTGGGCTGGGATGCCACTGCCACTGCAGTGCAACCTGACAGGTCAGGCGTCCACCTTCGTAATCGTCCCAAGGATTGTGGGGGAAAATGGCAGGGGGCTATGATCTGCACCAGGCCTTAATTGCCCCTAACCCC
>JARYLO010000030.1 GCA_029907605.1 Sedimentisphaerales bacterium | reverse complement strand
CTGGTCCTGCAGACCTGAACGAACCTCTCGCCGGCATAGAAGTCTGCGAATAGATCTATCAGTTGTTGGCTATCTATCGCCCTTGCTGGCCTGCAGTAGATGGTGCTGAAGATCCCCCTATCAAACGGCCCTACATGTGGTTGGAAAAGGACCCTTACGGGCCTGCCGGCTATCTGCGAGGCGATCTGTTCCATCTCCGGCCTGTGTCTATGGGTGCCGATGCCGTAGGCAAAGAGGTTCTCATTCATGTTTGGGAAGTGAAACCTAGGCGTGGGTGTCTTGCCACCCCCTGATACGCCTGTTACTGCATTGACGACAATGGGGCTATCCAGGTCAATCACCCCTGCACGCAACAATGGGGCTGTACCCAATAGGCTTGCCGTTGGGAAGCAGCCTGGGTTGGCCACCAGGTCTGTGGCCTTTATCTGCTGCCTGAAAAGCTCAGGCAGGCCATAAACGGCCCTACCCAGGTTGCCCGGATCCGTATGGGGCTGGTAGTACCTCTCATAGACCGCCACATCCTTTATCCTGTAATCAGCAGACAGGTCCACTACCTTCAGACCTACTGCAAGGATCTTGGGCACAAAGGCCATAGATACCTTGTGTGGCAGGCAACAAAGCACCACATCCGCCAGCCTGGCCATCTTGTCCAGGTCAAAAGGCTCTATCTGGAAGTCGCACCTGCCCTTGAACTGGCCGAATACCTCCTCGACCCTGCCGCATTCCTCTGGCAGCGCGCTGAGGTAAGTGAGCCTGGCCTTAGGATGCCTCAAGAGGATCTCTATGGATTCCGCACCTGTATAGCCACTAGCACCTATGATCGCAACATTCACCATACCTGACCCATAAAAAAAGCCGCCAACAAGGCGGCTATGGTAACACAGAAGACACAATCTGCTAACGCTTGGAGAACTGGAACCGCCTCCTGGCCTTCCTCCTTCCGTACTTCT
Organism: Sedimentisphaerales bacterium; assembly: GCA_029907605.1. Taxonomy (GTDB): domain Bacteria; phylum Planctomycetota; class Phycisphaerae; order Sedimentisphaerales; family Anaerobacaceae; genus DTPU01. The sequence goes on along the minus strand of JARYLO010000030.1, from coordinate 25,695 downwards.
TTCGCTCAACCATCCTGGGGTCTCGCGTCAGGTAGCCGCCATCCCTGAGGGCCTGGACATAGTTTGGATCATATGCCCTAAGGGCCCTGGCGATACCCAGCATGGTGGCCCCCGCCTGCCCTGTAGTACCACCACCCTTGACATTGACGAATATGTCGAACCTGCCCTCAATACCAAGGGCACGCAGCGGGGCCAAGACCGTGGACCTATCCTGCTCGCGTTTGAAATACGCCTCAAGGTCCTTGTCGTTGATCAGCAACTTACCAGTCCCTGGCCTGATCCTCACCCTGGCCACGGAGGTCTTACGCCTCCCCGTACCCCACCAATAGCCACCCTTTGGCACTGATGGACTGACCTGGGGGGCCTGCTCGGTTGTCGTTGTTACTCCTACGTCTGTCATGCACCTAACCTCAGTTTACCTTGGCCAACAAGTCTATCTTGACAGGCCTCTGGGCCTGATGAGGGTGTTCAGGTCCCCTATAGACCTTCAATTTCTTGAGCATCCTCCTAGCAAGACCTGTGCAGGGCATCATCCGCCGCACCGCCAACTCTATCAACTGCTCAGGCTTATCCCTAAGCATCTCACCATAGCTGATGCACTTCTGGCCGCCAGGATAATGGCTGTACCGCTGGTAGAACTTCTGCTGGGCCTTCCTGCCCGTCAATACGACCTTCTCTGCGTTGACGACAACCACAAAGTCGCCTGTGTCCACATGGGGGGTATAGTACCTCTTGTGCTTTCCCATGAGGATAGAGGCGATCTTGGAGGCCATCCTACCAAGTACCAGCCCGCTGGCATCCACAAGATACCAGTTCCTGGCAACCTGATCCTTTTTGGCCATGTATGTTGTATTCATAATCTCTAACCTGCAAATCTGCCCAGATAGAAAACTTATATATTAGGCAATGGCAGCCCCTTGTCAAATCTTTTTCTTTGGCGCATCCCTACCGACTGCCACAAGGTCCACACCAGCAATAAGACTGAAAGGACTCAGAGGTCTTGTTTTTTGCTTGACAAACCAAACGCCAGACTTATAATTCCAGCCTGGAGAATAAAAGAGCGATCCAAGATGTGTGTCTTGGATCCCGCATAGCAGGAGGCTAGGGTATGAGAATGGATGCTCTCACGTCAATAGACAATCCCAATAAGACCTGACTAACAGCCTGCCTGATGGACTGCGCTGAGGTCCCAAGGACCTCTAGCACAGGCCTTGATGCAGGCAGGCCGTCAGTTCCAGACCCATAGTGCAAATAGGGTGCCCACTCGTAGTGGGTAGATATTAGTGTATTGTATTTCATGGAAGGAGATTGACGATGAAAAGGGTAATCATGGAGGTGGGTATAGCAACGCTGATCTTGGCATTCAGCCCGAGCCTGTGGGCCGTGTATCCAGGAGGCGCAATAGTGGGTGTGGAGAACCAGCTTGGCGGCACCTTTGAACAGCAAACATCGGTCATAGGTGGTGGCAATGCCTATGCAGACTCAACCTCCGTATCCGGTGCGGAGGCAACAGGAGGTACAGGATTGGGATACTCCACATCCTCGGTAAGCATCAACACAACATCGATATCCAATTACAAGAATAGGACTGCCCCAATTGGTGTAGTACCGCCCTACCTGCCGCTTTGGAACCACGGCGGCTGGGGGACCATAAAGGGCTATTTTGCCAACGGGCCTAGCTCTGACGAGACTGTCTATGAACGGACCTTCGACCCAGCAGACCCAGAGGACATGGCAGAACTCAGGAGGATTATAGAGGCCATACCCTATAGCGGACCACTGGAGGTATTGGGTGGGGTACTCAATGAATTTGCAATTGCCTTTGGCTGTCCAGATAGGTTCCATCATGGGAGGGGATTTGAGATCGCCAGCTCCATAATAAGGGACCGCAGGCCCGACAGGAAGCCCTTGCTGGTCTTCATAGATACAAAGGTGGATAGGGCTGTGCTTCGGAATGCTGGCTACGCATACGTAGGTAAGATTAGTATCGAGGCCAAGGAGACCCTGAACTGGGATCAGGCATATAATGCGGCTGTAGTCGAGGCCTTGCCTTGGGATGTAGACATACTGCTGATCTCTGGCGGCATGAAGGGCGTGACCGTAGGAAGTAACCTGTCATTCCCAGGTGCAGCTGGTGGATACAGCCAGACCACCTATTCGCTGTCCCTCTTTGGAGGCCTTGGTAGGGGCATCACAGAAGGCAAGGGCAAGCCTGTCATGAGTGCAGAGGCATACAGATACAACCCAAGGCTTGCACAGAAGAGGATGATGCCTTCCCAGTTCTATGAGGCACTCAGGGCCAGGTACAGCCAGGTCATGCCGGGCCAAGGTGAGTATACCGTACCGGCCCAGCCGGCCGTGCCCCAGGCCCAGACATACAATGGGAACATACAGGGCGTGCAGGTCAGCCGCCAACTGTATGAGATGGCAGGTTTTCAGGCAGGCCAGCAGATGGACCTGGTAGCCATCCGCCAGCCTTAGGAGGTTATAAAGGTGGATCTCTTGGGTTTCTTTTCAGAAAGGAGGTGGGTAACGACCAGGGAGGATATCAAGGGTGTGTTATAAGTAGTTTGTCGTTGTCAAACAAAGGAGTGTGGGTAATTCAGATTGAAAAGGAGTTCAAACAATGAGAAAGATCGCATGTCTAGTCAGTTTGGTTGTAGTGTCTTCTGCCTTGGCTGGCGGGATCACGCAGATGGAGGACTTCACTGCCAATATCGGCAATGCAGTAAACCTCCTGCACGGGACACAGAGTGCATCTAGCAGCAACCTGCTAACCATTCTGAACAATCAGAAGGCCAGTACCCCGTGCCTAACTTGTGCCAAGCAGGAACAGATCGGCTTCTTCAGTCAGGTCGGCAGTGCAAATGGCATGTGTGCACTGATCGGGCTCCACCAGCAGATCATTGGTGCTGGTGTACAGATGCAGACCATAGGTGACGGCGTTGGTCCTAAGCTGCAAGGCCAACAGTTGGCACTGCTTGCTACACAGGACGTGGCAAAGGCCGACGGCGCTGGCACTGCCACTGCTGATCAGGTAATGAGCATCAGCCAGAACCAGGATGGTCTGAATGCTGCTGGCCCTGCCAGTGAGTCATCTGTAGTGTTCGGTGTCCAGAATGCGATGATCTCTGGCGCACCTGGTGCAACCGGCATGGCAGGTGGAAGTATCGGCGTCAGCACCAGCCAGACCCAGACGGTCAACTAAGGCCCATGGATGTTGTTAGGGCGATAGGTCTTGTCGTGATCGCCTAAGAAACAGGGGACCCCATGGGCAGGTTCCATGGGGTCCCTTTCAAATGACGACAAGCAACATCTAGAGGCAGGAGTGGTGAATATGCACAAGACAATAATCCTATCATTAGGCCTTCTCGGGCTGCTAGCCTATACCTGTGCCGGGGCTGCCATCGATCTGCAGAAATACAAGATCGAGGGGGTCAATGGTGCAGGCATAGTCGGTGGGCCAGGAGGTTCTACAAGTACCAATGTGGATGTAGTCAAGCAGCTATCTCAGACCTCTGACAACTATGGCCTGACAAGGATGGTACAGGCACAGGTTGGTGCACTAGGTCAGGTCGCTGCGGTAGGCGGCATGGATGGGCTGTTTGCAGTAGAACAGGCAGGCACAGCCACAGGTTTGCAGGGCCAGGCCCATATGGGCGGTCCTAACAACCTAGGCTGGCAGGACCAGTTGGCCAACGTAGGTCTTGCAGAGCAGGTCACAAAGCTCGGCGGTATTGGCGTTGCCTTAGGTATGCAGACCTTCGTGGGCGTGCAGGTCCAGATCATCGCCACACCCCATGGTGTGAACATCAACGCCCAGCCTGTCAACGTGGCCATCTTTGATGCTGCTGGACAGTAACAGACAGTAAGATCCACCTAAACCTAGTTGCCTGGCAACAGGGGGGACCTGACGTTTAGGTCCCCTCTTTATCTTGGCCTTGTGGGCCCGACCTGCCAACAAACACAAAGCTAACCAGCACCAGCCCTGCACCTGCACCCAGCAACAGATACCGACACAAGGGCCTGCTACACCTGTCCAACCATCCTGGCAACTGGGCAGGACCTGCCGGTGCAGGCTCACCCGTTATGATCGCCTGCCTGGCGGCCATCAGCTCCTCAGGCCTTGCCTGAGGATAGGCCGTGTTTGGCTCCTTTGGCCATAGGCCTATCACCGCAGGGGCCAACCGGACAAGTAGGTTTGGGTCCTCTTGGAGGCCCTGTAAGACCATCTGGTAATCGGCATTCAGTCGGTCCAGCCAGTCGACCATCTGCTGTTCGTAGGTGAGCCTGTGCTTGCGGTTGTAGTATCTTACAAGGTCACCTGTCAGAAGTGCCAGGCACATGGCCGTCGAGCCAATGGCAAAGAACACGCAGAAACAGGCCGTCTTTGCCAGGCTACCCAGCCGAAAAGATCTGGGATTACAAGGACTCATCTAGGGTCCTGGCCAATACCTCCAGAAAGTATCTCTGGTTCAAAGACCCCATCCTTCATGATCCGCCGGTCACCAACAAGGATGGTAGGGGCCAACAATATACCATCATTATGGGCACAACTATCCCAGTTCGCCCCGGTCTTCGTTGGGTATGGACTGCCAAGTGCGATATGGACACCAGGGAACTTCTCGTCTTGCAGTAGGTTACCTATCAAGGCCTTGAGACCAATATTGGTACCTATGGCAAACTCCCCTACCCTGTCTGAGTTCTGATCGGTCTGGAATGTATAGCGGACAAAGTCCTGCTCGAGGGCCCTATCCAGGCAGTAGACACTGCCCTTAACGGCCCTCCCATCCTTCAATTCGTATCTAATGGGCCTATCCTTGAGCAGGCCATATCTTTCGCTGAAGAAATCCCCCAGACAGCCATCTACCACGACCACACCATCTGCACTGGCTGGTGCAGTAAAGACCTCCCCATCAGGGAGATTGGTCCAATGGTCCTCAGTGATCAATCCGTCACTGGGTATCCACCTGATCGACCGGTCAAAGGTGACCGTCAGGTCCGTGCCTGCAGGGGTGGTGACCTTTATCCATTCTGCCTGCCTGACAATCTGGTAGACCGCCCTGGTTATGGCCTGGATCTGTTTATAGTCTGCTGCCATGCCCTCTGACATCATCCTTGCAGTGAAGCCAGGCATGTGTGCGTGCCTGAGCCTGTATCTTTCAACTGCAGCCAACATAGGCCTACGGAAGCTGGAAAGCTCGCCCTTCTTGCATTGGGCGACATAGAAGCTCACCTGCGCCATAGACAGGGCCTGTTCAATGGACGCAGGGAACGGCAGGGGCTGCGATCCATCCTCAGGCCTGGGACCAAGGTCCTCCATCAGGAATCTGGTGGTTGTTGCCCCTACACCATCTACCTCTCGGATAATGGCCTGTGCAAGATCGCTTGTCTGTAGGTCGGTGACCACAACCACATGTTCACCAGGCCTTACCCTTGCGCAATTCCTGACCGCCTGCCTGGCACCTATCTGGATTGGATCTATTGGGGCTGCCATCCTAGCGTCCTTTCATTAGATCTGTGCTGATGAAAGCATAACTGCTGCTTACACCTGTTGGCAAGAGGCTGTGGTTGGTTTGACATGGCCAGGCCTGGGGAGGATAATACCGCCATGCCTGGTTCGGCATACAATGATCTTATGTTAGCCCTTTTGGTCCCTTGACATGGAGGGTCTATATGGTTCGCTATCGCTGGATTGCAGGGATGCTCGTTGTCGTATTGCCCACTCTTGCCTCCTACTCTATGGGCTTTCCCGCTGATCTAGTCCTGGAGGGCGCCAAGGCTGAATACCGCTGGCCCCTAAAGGAGCTTGATCCGAACATGCCCTCTGATTGGTCCCAGTACAGATATCTTGTGTTGGAGCTGAGGTCTTCCACTGCGCAGCGGTTCTCCATATGGATACACACACGCACAGGTGGCCGAAGATTGATGTTCCATCCGTTTGGGCAAGACATCTGGATCCGCGCGGCCATACCCTTGGATTTCTTTAGAGGAATGGGTCGCCAGGGCTCTGACCTGGCCTCTGCCCACAACAGGCGATTTGAGTCCTTTTGGGTAGGTCTATGGGGGCCCTTTGGAGACCTGAAGGATGTGGAGGCCATTGGCCTTGTGATGGACTATCCGGTCGGCAGACCGAGGATCCAGATCAGGTCCATCTATCTGGTCAAGGAGGACCCTGGCTCCAGGTTCCTGGAAGGCCCTGTGGTTGACCAGTTCGGCCAGTCTGCCAAGGCAGATTGGCCAGAGAAGGTCAGATCGAGGGAGCAACTCGAACAGGAGCTGAACAGAGAGCTACAAACCTTGGATGACAGCAGCAGGTTCAACTACTGCCAATTTGGGGGCTACAAGCACCGCCAGTACAGGGCTACAGGATTCTTCAGGGTCGAACAGATAGACGGCCGATGGTGGTTCATCGATCCTGATGGGCACCCCTTCCTATCAGTTGGTGCAAACTGCATCTCAGACCGATCGGGCAACGATCTTGCGTTAAGGCGTATGACCGCATGGGGTGTGAATACGATCGGGAGTTGGTCTTCTATAGTGCAGAGGGAAGGAGTACTGAGAAAGGCATATACGGTCATGATACGCAGCCCACGATTCAAACACGTCTACTTGGGCATGCCCGATGTATATGCCCCTGACTTTGAACAGACCCTTAGGCAGGAGATAGCAAGGCAATGCTCTACGTATCGCAAGGACCAATGGCTGCTTGGCTACTTCTTGGGCAATGAACCTCCCTGGCCAGGCAGGGAATCGGAGGTTGTGGACCTGTTTTTACAAGGTCCTGACTGCGCAACAAGGCAAAGGCTCCATGAATACCTAGCAGGTGGCGATAGTCCTATGCGTCGCAGGGCCTTCGTACACCAGATGTTCAAGAGATACCTGGATACCATGATCGATCAGATCAAACACGAAGACCCAAATCACCTGATCCTAGGCATAAGGTTTGGTGGTTCCCCTGACCAAGAGGTCCTGCAGATGGCCAGGTCCTTTGATGTCTGTAGCATCAATGTGTACGAATACGAGCCTACCTCCCAGATCGAGAGTGTCTACCGCGCAACCGGCAGGCCCGTGCTCATAGGTGAGTTCCATATAGGTGTCCCGGCCAATGGCCTAGCAGCAGGGCTTGTGCAGGCAGCCGATCAGGCAGAAAGGGCGAAGGGCTACCGCTATTATGTCGAGCTTGCAGCGGCCTTACCAGCATTTGTAGGTGCCCATTGGTTCCAGTGGGCCGACGAACCGGTACTGGGCAGGTTCGATGGGGAGAACTATAACATAGGCCTTGTGGATGTCACCAACAGGCCCTACAAGGAACTCATCGATGCAGCCATCCAGACGCATACCAGGCTCTATGAGGTGCATAGTGGGCTAACCAAGCCCTTTGATCAAAGGCCAAAGGCCTCTGAATTTGGTACACCAGTATCACCATGGTAATAGAATAGAGGGGACTATTATGCAAAGGACGTCCAATCAACTTCTTATCACATATACCCTGATCCTTTCCTTTTGGATTACCGCCGCCTATCCTTCACAGACGTTGCTGAATGAGCCTGTGGATATAAGCTCTGACTTCAGGGACTTCAGCAACCTTTATTATCTTGCAGACCGCCTGGCAGCATTTGATCCCTGTACTGCCACTGGCAGACTCATCTGGAGGAGGGCACAGTACTTCACCAGACAGGCATTCAATAACATGTTGGCTGTGGTAAGACCAGTAGGTCCGAACGAGTTTCCAAGCGGCGAGTATGACCCAGATCCAAACCTGCCATTTGCCATCGAGTTCGTATCGCCCAGGACCATCCGTATCAAGGCCACAACTGGCCCACAGTTAGGTCCAGACGAGCCTTCATTGATGCTTGTCAATGGCAGGCCGCCAAAGGATCACTCTTGGAGATATACCAGGATCGCTGGTGGCCATCGATACAGCAGTGAATCTGGATCCATAACGATCATAGAGCAGCCATTCCGCATACTGCTCTACGATAATGCTGGCGGGCTCCTGACCAGCACCTTCCATCATGCCGATTCCAGCCAGACATTCACACCCATCTTGCCATTCTCTTTCGTGCGCAGGGCAAGCGATTATTCACGAAGCGTCTGTGCGGTCCTAACCCTCAGTCCAGGGGAGAAGATCTTTGGCTGCGGTGAGTCATTTACCGCCCTGGATAAGAGGGGTCAGAGGATCGTACTCTGGACCGATGACTCCAACGGCACCCAAAATAAAGAGATGTACAAGCCCATCCCCTTCTTCCTGAGCAGCCATGGCTATGGTGTGTTTATGCACACCTCCAGCCCTATCACCTGTGATTTTGGACACTATTACACCAGTATTACGTCACTGATGATTGGAGATGACCAGCTAGATCTGTTCCTCTTCATTGGCAAACCCAAGGAGATCCTGGCCGCGTATACAGAACTTACCGGTAGATCGCCTATGCCCCCATTGTGGTCATTTGGATTGTGGATGAGTAGGTGCACCTATTTCAGCGAAGACCAGACCAGACAGGTCGCCTCCAGACTCCGCCAAAATCTAATACCTTGTGATGTCATCCATCTCGATACCGGATGGTTTGAGACGGATTGGAGGTGCGACTACCAGTTCTCAAGGGCCAGGTTTCAGGACCCACAAAGGATGATCGCCGACCTAAAGGCAGAAGGCTTTAGGATCTCGCTTTGGCAGTTGCCCTATTTTGTGCCAAAGAACCGCCTATTTCCTGAGATCATAGAAAAGGGTCTTATGGTCAGGGATCCAAAGGGCAACCTCCCAACCGAGGATGCAGTATTGGATTTCTCAAATCCAGCCACGGTCGGTTGGTATCAGGATAAGCTCGCTGGCCTATTGAGGATGGGTGTTGGGGCCATAAAGGTAGACTTCGGGGAGGCAGCGCCACCCAACGGTCTGTATGCATCTGGCAGGACCGGCTTTTATGAACACAACCTCTATCCTCTACGCTATAACAAGGCCGTCGCAGAGGTCACCAAGCTAGTAACAGGGGAGGACATCATCTGGGCACGCAGTGCATGGGCAGGAAGTCAACGTTACCCTGTGCATTGGGGAGGCGACGCAGAAAGTACCGATGGAGGTATGGCAGCCACATTGAGGGCCGGCCTATCGCTTGGGCTGTGTGGCTTTTCGTTCTGGAGCCATGATGTCGGGGGATTTGTGTCCAGGCCATCAGATGACCTTTATCTTCGCTGGCTAGCATTCGGTGTGTTGACAAGCCACACCCGCTGCCATGGCACCGCACCCAAGGAGCCTTGGGAATACGGTCAGGCGGTTATGGACCAGTTCCGCAAGATAGTGGAGTTGAAGTACCGGCTGATGCCCTATGTGTATGCACAGGCCCACGATTGTTCTGGGCGAGGACTGCCCATGCTGAGGGCATTGTTTGTGGAATACCCAGACGACCCTGGGTCTTGGTTGATCGATGACCAGTATCTGTTCGGCTCGGACATCCTCGTCGCACCCATCATGCATGAGGGCCACGGATCCCGTGACGTATACCTGCCACCTGGTCAGTGGATAGATTACCAGACAGGAAGGATCTATAAATCAGGTTGGCACAACATACAGGCAGGCCAGATCCCTGTAATCATGCTCGTCAGGGATGGTGCCATCCTGCCACACATAGCCCTTGCACAGTCCACTGTACAAATGGACTGGTCCAGGATGGAGCTAGTGGTCTTCTCCACGGATCCGAATCTGGCAGAGGGCCTGGTATGCCTACCTTCTGAACGGGTCTTGCATAGGATCAGGTGCACCAGAAAGGGTAATCTATTCCAGCTAGAACAGGATCCGCTTGCCGGAAAGGTGGCCTGGACGATCAGGCCATTTGCCACCAGCCAATAGGTGCGACTGTGCGGCGATATGTGACGACAGCCTCGATCGCATTTGCAGGTGGCTTTCTGATCATGGTCCTCGAGATCATAGGGGCTAGGCTCTTGGCAACAAGTTTTGGTGGGGCCTTTTATGTCTGGGTAAGCCAGATAGGGGTCATCATGCTCGCACTTGCAATAGGTTACTATGTGGGCGGCAGATTGGCGGACAGATTCGCCTCTCCAAGCCTGATCGGGTATCTATTATTGCTGGCAGGCTGCTTTACCGCCCTGATCCCCAACTTTGCCACCAGCTTGGCAAATATGATCGTAGATCGCCATCCGATAGGAAAGGATATACCGCTGATCTGGCAGAAGCTGGATCCAGCATTTGGCAGTGCGATGATATTCCTCCTACCTTGCATCGTCTTGGGCATGGTCTGTCCATATATGATCAGGCTTGCCACCAGCCGCATCAGCGAGGTGGGTAAGGTCAGCGGACTGATCTACGCGGCCAGTACGATAGGCAGTATTGTAGGTGTGTTTGTATCGGGTTATGTCTTGATCGATCGCATGCCCATCTCTAGGATATTCAGGCTTGCAGGCATAATGACCATGATCCTGGGTCTAATGTGCATTCTAGGTGGCCATCTACGACATACATTGGAGGATAATACATGAAGAGGCTTGGCCCAATACTCGTACTTTTGGGCATCTTATCATATAGCTCAGCAATCCAGGCTAGCCAGACCGTCTTCCAGACTACATCTGCCTACCATAACATCAAGGTGGTAGATGAGGATGGCATGCGCTACCTTTACTTCGACAACACCACTGAAAGTCGCATGTCTTTGGACAACCCATTGGAAGGCCATTTTGAATACATCGAGTATTTCCACATGCCCTGGCTATTAGGCCAAGAGATCAGGACGGTCGTCATGCTGGGGCTAGGTGGAGGCAGCATACAGAAGGCCGTGGAACACTACTATCCTGACGTGAATATCATCACTGTGGAGCTGGACCCAAAGGTGGTGGATGTGGCAAAGGAATACTTTCACGTAAGGCCGTCGGCCAGACACCGCATAGTCATAGAGGATGGCCGCATCTTCCTGCGGAGGTCTCAGCAGCGATTTGATCTGATAATAATCGACGCATACACGGCCAATCGGTACGGCTCATACATACCCTACACACTAGTGACAAAGGAATTCTTCGAACTGGTCAAGCAGAGGCTAAATCCAGGTGGCATCATGGCCTACAATGTGATAGGCAGTATCTACGGCGGCAGTGAGGACATCGTCACGGTCATGTACAAGACCATCAAGACTACCTTCAAGCAGGTCTATCTCTTCCCTGCCTCTACTTCTAGGAATGTGGTCTTGATAGCCGTCGATACAGACGAACCCGTGGATACTACCCAGCTCGCCAAGAAGGCAGAGTCCTTGATGGCTGGCAAGGATAGGTCTTATCCTGGCCTGTTGACAAGGCTGAAGAACCTCAGGACAGGTGCCCCATTGGGCACGTCACGAGCAAGGATCTTGACCGATGACTTTGCACCGATAGATGGCCTTCTGAAGGCAGAATAAAGGCATGCCCAGGAATGTCCTATCGGTGGTAAACCTGACCAAGTACTATGGCAATATATTGGCCGTAGATCATGTCTGCTTTGATGTGGGCCCTAATGAGATCGTCGGCCTGCTAGGTCCAAATGGGGCAGGCAAGACCACGATAATTAATATGATCCTAGGTGTATTGGAGCCCAGCGAAGGTACGATCCTGATCGAAGGCATTGACATAGCAATAGATCGGTGCCGTGCATTGGAACGCACCAACTTCGCTGCAGTCTATGCACCCCTGCCTGGGAATCTGACTGTGTACGAAAACCTGATGTTCTTCGGCCTGCTCTACAATGTTAAGGACCTCCGGGATAGGATAGAACAGGCCATAAGCCTATTCGGTCTGGACAGGTTTAGAAACACAAAGTGCGGCGTACTCTCATCTGGGGAACAGACACGCGTTGGATTGGCCAAGGCCCTCTTGAACAGCCCCAGATTGCTCCTGCTCGATGAGCCAACCGCATCCCTTGACCCTGCCAACGCCAGGGAAGTACGGGACCGCATCAGGCAGTTCGCAAGAAGGGAATCCATGGGCCTGCTTTGGACCAGCCACAACATGGCCGAGGTGGAAAACGTCTGTGACAGGGTCCTATTCCTTTCTCATGGCAGGATCCTGCTCGAGGGCAACCCTCGCACCCTGCCTGGGGAATATGGCATGCGGAATCTAGAAGAGTTATTCATAGCAGTAGCCAAGGAGCCCCTCAATCCTGGAGGCGATGATGAAGATTAGACCCAGGCACGTAGCTGCGATCCTGTTGAGGCAGTATTACCTCATGCGTGGCAGTCCGGTCAGGATCCTGCCGGTAGTGGTTTGGGTGGCCATAGACATAATACTTTGGGGATTCATAAGCCGCTATCTCAATATCATCGCATCCTCGCAATTCGATTTTCTTGCCGCACTCCTCGGTGCGATCATATTCTGGGACTTCTTCAACAGGGTCATGTATGGGGTATCTACTGCCTTCCTTGAAGATGTCTGGTCGCGGAACTTCTTGAACCTGTTTACCAGCCCCCTATCAGTGCTTGAATACCTTATTGGCCTGGTCCTGTGTAGCATATTGACCAGCATTGCAGGACTGCTGGTCATGCTGATCCTGGCAAGCCTGGCCTTTGGCCTATCCTTCTTCTCATATGGGTTAACGGTAATACCTTTTCTGACGGTCCTATTCCTCTTTGGCATTGCCTTGGGCATCGTGGCCATTGCAATGGTACTAAGGTTTGGGCCTCCTGCAGAGTGGCTCGTTTGGCCAATACCTGCCTTACTATCGCCATTTGCTGCCGTATTCTATCCAGTGGCAGTCTTACCAAGGTGGATGCAATACCTGGCCAGGGCATTGCCGCCATCTTACGTATTCGAATCCATGCGGACCCTTGTATCAGGAGGAAGGCCAGGGCATATAGACCTACTGATCGCCACCGGACTTGCCGTGCTGTATGTCATCATTGCATGCTGGTTCTTCGCCCATGTCTTCAAGGTAGTCATCCGCGAAGGCCACATCGCCCGATACAGCGCAGAGACCGTCAGCTAACCTCAGTCCGATCTTGACCTAAACTGCATTACAATCACCCTGGGAGATTATGAAAGGTACTTGCAAGTACTTGTTGCCATTGGAGAGTACATATGGGCCGCAAGAGATCTGCCAGGTTTACCTGCAGATGTGTGCCTTGATGTGTTTGATCTTGATCCTGAGCGAGCAAGCCCCGGCCGCCAGACCAGACTCGCTATCTGATCTATTGGCCACAAGCCCCAAGGGCGAGATACGTGAGAAGCTACACAAATGGGACAAAGACCTTTCAGAGGAAGATATCGCCGTATTGGAGGCCTTCATCCAGGAGACCAGGCACAAGGACTGGGCCCTGAACTACTATGCCAGACTCCTGTTGAGGAGGAAGGTACCTGGCCGATACCAGGTCTCTGCTGCTGTCGAACAGGCAGAGGCCATCCTTGCAAGGATGGTACAAACGATGGGTTATGACCGCCAATACGATAGATTCATCCCAGAACTGGTGGAACTAGGAAGGAATATCACAGAATTGCTCCTGGACGTGCTCGAGTACGAAGGTGAATTTGATACCATCAGAAAGGAGAATGCGATGAAGGCCCTTGGCATGATCGATGATCCAGGATCATCCCAGCCATCAAGCATCGCCTGGCCAAGGAAAGACGGCATTACTGGATTGGGCTGGAATTGCAAACCCTTCTAAAGCACGATTCCAGCAACAAAATGGTCGACTATGTAGTGGAGGTGATAACAACACAGGTCAAGGACAGTGGTCAAGAGTTTGTTATAAGGTCGGTATCTGTTAGCGACCTGCCTGCCCCAGCGATCAGGAGACTATTGGGCCACTATAATCACTTTGGCTAGTTTGGCAAGCTAGAGGTGATAAGGCAATCGGGCAAGATACAGACCAAGGAGGCCTTCGACCGACTACTGGCCATAATGGACAAGGAACGCTATAATGGCCAATTCAGGTTCGCGGTCTATACCCTCGACGTATTGACCAGCTACAATCCGTGGAACAGATAAGCCATCGCCGGGCTCTTGAAGGGATCGTAGGCCGCGATCTCACTGCTCCAGATGCTCGACCAGTGCCATCGGGACCTCTATTACCGTGCCATGGTGCATGCCCTTGACGAATTGCATCTGGGCAGTTGCATCCTCCCAGGTCCTTAGGTCTTTGGACCTGGCTGCTGCATAGAAGCGGTCGCGATATGCATCGTAGTAGACGACATAATACTGGCCGATCCTTATGGCACTTGGGCCCTCGGACCAGCGTCCAGGCGGGGTGATGGGAGGGCTCAGATCTACAAACGGCCCCCTTATACTGTCGCTGCTTGCGATCCGAAGGTGCTTCTTTGGCGGGTATCTGGTCTCGTCCTTGACGATCAGGTAGTATCTGCCTTCTGCCTGCAACAGCGTGGCATCTATGACGCTAAAACCGGGGTCATAGAAGAGCCTGGTAGGCGAGAAGGTCTGGAAGTCCTTTGTGGTGGTATAGTAGATGCGGTGGTTGAGATCGCTTTCTGACGAGCCTGCGGTCTGGGGGAATCTGCCCGTGATCGTGGACGACCAGAATATGACAAACTCCTGCTGATCCTGGTCCCAGACGATCTCCGGTGCCCAGCAGTTCCTGACATTGGGCTCGTGTGCCATCACAGGGATGGCCTTTTGATCCGACCAGGTCAAGATGTCCCTTGTGCTGGCATAGCCGATGTTGTCCTCCCACCAACCGGTGGTCCAGACCATATGATATGTGCCGTCTGGCCCCCTTGTAACGCATGGGTCCCGCATCAGCCTGGCCTTGCCAACCTTCGGCTGCAGGAGGCTCTTACCCCCAGCAACGGCCTGCCACTTGTAGCCATCAGGGCTCCAGGCCAGGTGCAGGCCGTCTTCGCCATTGCCTACGAAATATGTAAACAAATATGCAGTCTTCTTGGCCTCCGCTTGACTGCCAATAAGCCCCATCACCAACAAGGTCAATAGATTCATGCCTGTCATATCTACCTCGCATCAAGACCCATTCGAGATGTATACCAACTCTATCCCTCTACCTGTACCGAGGTTGCGGGAATACTGCTTGGCCTTGGGGTTGTTCCAGTGCTCGTGCACGCCTAGGCTAGCAAGCCTCGTGCCATCCCGCTCTGGGTCGTACCTGGTACCAGAAGGCGGCTGGTCTGCAAGTGCGGCCTCGTGCAGGTAGTTGTCTACTGCCCCGCGGACTATATCGGTCAATGTGGGCTCATTGCGGAGTAGGTCCAATGCAACGGAGTCTATGGCCACGCCGTCCTGCGATGCAAGGATGCTGCAGGTCCAATGGCCGTTGAACGGGCTGCTCTGCCACTTGCACGATGGGTCTAGTCTGTATTCGTTGTGCCTGGTGGCATAGATGGCATCTATGATATAGAGGATGGTCTTGCCACCTGTGTGCTTGTGACCTGAGAGATCTACCAGGCCATTGTACTGGCCCATCTGCTGGGCAGCACTGCCCCGCCTGCCAGGCCGGACGGTAAGATACTGATGGATCAAGGGGGCGGCATTCCCTCCTTGCTCTGTCAACATAGAGCCCAGGTGATTCTTTGCACAGACCGTCATGCCTGCAAGCGTGTGGCCCTTGAGGCCTGCAACATTGATCAGATAGTCCGCCTCGGTCAGGCAAGTAGGCAGGTATATCACCTCCCCACCTGCCAGGTACAACGGCGTATCCCTTGACGGAACCGCCTTCTGGCGTCCATCGCCACCTACGCTGTCCACGAACTTAACGCCTGGGAATGCCCTTGTGCACCTATCGAATATGGTGGAAGGCACACGCCTTACTGCATCATAACAGGTGATATCGGAAGGCGCGACCCCTGCCTGGTTGACCAACTGGTCCAATAGGGCCAGGACCAACTGCGGACAGATGTACGATGCATTGCCGCAATCGCCGTGACTGCGGCATTGGTTGAGGTTGAGCTTTATCGCGACCTTCTGGCCCCCCTTGTAGCCGACAGGACCGCGGCCTGCCCGCTGGTTGAAGTCCTTAAAGATCTTCTCCCATGCCTCCTTAAGGTTGTCTGCATCGCCCACAGACCTGACCGTATCTGCCAGCATCCTGGATACTATCTGCGGATTCGTATAACGATCGTCCCACCAACTCGGATCGTTGGATGTGCCATCCCAACTGGATGCATTCGGGTCGTGTACCCAGGCCACCCGGCCAGGCCTGATACCGAATGCCTTGCCCATAGGGCTATTAGGAGGATCTATTGGCACAAACCCAGTCTGTTGCCCTTGTGCAAGGCCTGGAAGGCCGGCCAGTGGAGACCAGAATATGGCCGATCCTGCCACGGCGATCAGAATTGCACAGGCGGCCATTATCCACCTGGACCTTGCAGCTAAGGACCCGGCCTTCTTGAAGGCCAATACTGAACCAAGACCACTTGCCAGCCATGCGGCAAAACCTGCTGCTATCGGGAATGCCGCCCTCTGACAAGGATATGTGGCCCTGGACGGTTTGGGTATGACCCTGATCAAGAACCAGGACAGGGCAGCCAGGCCTGTGGCCACCCAAGCCCAATACCATAAGGATCGTCCGAAAGGTTTTTTCGATGACATACAAGACCCTTTCCAATCATCGTGCAATGACTAGATCATAACTGCCGCTATCCAGTTCATAGACTGCAATCCCATCTGAATAGGATGCCAGCCTGATACCAACTTGCTGGTCCACTGGCAGGCCAGATTCCATTACCTTGCGAGGATCGGCAATGCGCAAGCGCAAGTGGCCGGAGGTATTGACCGGGATGGCCAACTGGACCTGGATGGTCCCATCAGGCCGCCTGGACCATGCACTCTGGATCAGGCCATAAGGAGATTCATGCGATGCCCTGACCCAAGAAAGTCCATCGATGATATGCGGTTCAAACAGGACCTGCTTGAAACCAGCTGCTGCAGGCCTTATCCCTGCAAGGTCGTGATAGAGCCACTCTATGACCTGGCCCAACATAAAGTGATTCTGGCTTGACCTCCTGTCCGCGTCCCAGGCCTCTGTCAGGCTGGTTGCGCCCTTGGCAAGCTGATATGTATAGCCAGGCCTGTTTGCATCCTGGATGATCCGGAATATCAGGTCAGACCTTCCAGCATCCGCAAGGGCACGCAGCACATACCTGTAACCTACGTCACCTGCAGTGAAGCCCTTTTGATGTATGTCGCGAAAGAGGCTATCTAACAATCCATCCCTCGCTTCGGGCTTGGCCAACCCTATGACAAGGGGCATGGCTAGGCTCGTCTGCGAACCAGTGCCATATATGCCGGCATTTGGGTCGTAGAATCTCTTGTTAAAGGCATCCCTGACCTGGCCAGCCAGATCCAGGTATCCGGCCACATCCTCCTGGCGTCCGAGCAGCCTGGCCATCTGGGCCATCATTTGCAGGTCCTGGTAGTAGATGGCGGTCGCAGTTATCCCCATTGGCGTAAGCTGCGAAAACCCAGGTCTGTTGGGCCCGCGGTCGTACCAATCACCCAGGCCATAGGTCAGGATATGGTCGGAGGCCTTGCTGTGGAGGTGTCTGAGGTACCGCTGCATCACAGGCCAGTAGTCCCACAGGACCTTGTCATCAGCCGACCAGATTAGGTGTTGCCAGGTCGCCAATATCACTGCACTGCCCCATTCGGGCGAATCCCTGAATCCACCGTCAAATACCACATATTCAGGGGCAATATCTGGCACAAGCCCATCGGGCTGCTGTGCGTCCGCCATGTCCTGAAGGCATTTTCTATAAAGTTGGGTGATATCCCATTCGTACCTTAGAGAAGGCCCGTTGAGGTGGTACTGCTCCAGCCAACCTAGCCTTTCGCGATGCGGGCAATCGGTCAGGACGGAGGCCAGGTTGCTACGCTGTGCCCACCTGACCAGTAGGCGTATGCGGTTCAATAGGTCACTAGAGCATTCAAACTGGCCGATGGGCCTGCAATCGCTGTGCACCACTACCGCCTCTATGGATTGCAACTGCGGCAACCGGTAGGAGCCTGGTGCGGCGATGGTCTCTACCTGAAGGTATCTGGCACCGTGGTAGAAGAAGATCGCTTCGTATTGCTCGGGCGAGGGCTGGCCTGCAAGGGTATAGAGCCAGTATGCCTGGCCCCCACCACACGAGCCACGGTCCACCGTGCCATCTGCCCGGACCAATTCAGCAGGTGTGACCTTGACCTGTCCGCCTGGCTGGCCGCTGACCTTCATCCTGATGGCAATGGATGCATTCTGGCCCATATCATAGACATCCAGGCCGGGCCTGATGCTCCTAGCCGATACGGGCCTCAGGACCTCCTGCCCGCGCAAGGCAGGCGGGGCACACTCTCTACCCCTCAGCCTGCCTCCAGGGCCAGACCAGACCGCCGCATATTGCCAGCCGGATGCATCGAATCCCGGCCGGTCCCAGCCTGCCTGATAGAGCCTTGCGTCGTAGTCCTCACCGCCATAGACGTTGCAGAACATGATATGCCCGTCATGGACCTGCCAGGTATCGTCCGTGACGATGTATTCCTTGGAACCATCCTGATAGACCAGCTCCAGTACGGCCTTTGCAGTAAGGGGTCTAAATGGACCTATGAACTTTACATACCTGCCGCCTTGGCAGTTGTACATCCCGCCTGCAAGGATCAGGCCTATGGCATTGGCACCTGTATTCAGGTAGCCTGTAAGATCATATGTATCGTAAAGGCAGGTCTTCTCGTATGTGGTCCAACCGGGTGTCAGGAAGGCCTGATCTACCTGCCTGCCGTTGACAACCAGATGGTAATGCCCTAGGCCGCATACATGGGCGATGGCACGTGCAAATCCAGGCCTTATGGTGAACTCCCTTCTGACCAGCAAGGTGGAGTTCGCCAGCGGATCGCTGCCTGTGATCAGCTTGCCATCCGTTACGGCCTGGCACGACCAATGGCCTTGTTCAAGGCTATCGCTTGCAGTCACATCCGCACCTGCTGCCACGTTCTTGCCGCCACAGATCACCTCTATCTGGGAAAAGGCCAGGCATGCCTTGGCATCTATCACACGGAGCCTTGTGGCGGTCAGGCGGACGAACCTGGCCTTGACAGGTCTATCTGGGCTTAGGGTTATGGTGCGGGCCCAGATATTGGGGTAATCCCTCTCGGTAAAGTCTGCTATGGCCAGCTTGTCGCAAGGATCCGATCTATCCCACAGCTCCACCTTGAACCTCAACGGAAAACCCATCCCTTCGACCGCGCCATAGCGGATCGCATGGAGTCTTACCGACTCGATCTGATAGGCCTTGCCAAGGTCCAACTGTATCCACTTGATCGTATTGGGGTCGGACGCATCCAGAGACCTGTAACCAAGATGTGTGCGTACCCTATCCAATAGGTGCCTGGCAGTGATCCATCTGGCACCTTGCCAATCCTCCTCAGACAATATGCCCATGGTCCAGGATGCGGTCTGACTCCAGCTGCTAGCGTTACCATCCCTATCCCAGACCATGACCTTCCAGAAGGCCTGCCGGCTGGATCCAAGAGGTCTGCCACCATATCTGATATACAGTGACTGGTCCGACTCGACCTTGCCGCTATCCCAAAGATCTGCCTTGTCTGCTGCCAGCAGGTCCCGCTCAGAGGCCACCAGGATACGATACGCGGTCTGCCTTTGTCCTCGCTGTGCTGAGTGTAAACGCCAGGAAAGCCTTGGCCTGGAGACCTCGATCCCGCAAGGCTCCTCCAATCCCTCACAACGCAGGCCCAAGACCTGTAGGCCTGAGGAAGATGACATGCCGCAAGGGGCTAGCAAGGCTACTAAGACGATCGCATGCGATAATGACCTTATTCCATACATATAGATCTAGATCCATGTCAGGATGACATGGGTATTGTACCAATCATAAAGACTGAAGTCTCGCATCTTTGGCCAATCTGTCGGTCTAGAGGCCAGAACTATCAAGGCTATCTGTCAGGATCGTCGCCCAAAGGTGGCAGGTAGATGGTGAAGGTCGTGCCCTTGCCCACCTGCGTGGCTCCATCTATCAGACCACCATGCTGGCTGATTATCCCATGCACCTGTGCCAGACCAAGCCCACTGCCCTTGCCCGGCCCCTTTGTGGTAAAGAATGGTTCGAATATGTGCGGCAACACATCAGGCACAATACCACGACCTGTATCGGAGAACCTGATCCTGATCCACTGGCCGGGTCTGATCTGCGGCATTGGTAGGTCCGTAGGGCCGACCTCGATCTTATCGAGTTCTATGCTCAATGTGCCACCATCAGGCATGGCGTCCCTGGCATTAAGGGCCAGATTCATGAACACCTGTCGCAGGCGAGTCCGATCACCATCTATCATGTATCTGCCCTCCTTGCAGACATACTGCACCTCGATACCCTTTGGCATGATACGTCTGAGCACCTCTACCTCCTGGCGGAGCACTACATACAGGTCCAATGCCTGGCGCTGCAGCCTGGAGATCCTGCTGAAGTCCAGGATCTGTTGGATGACCTCTGTGGCATGTTGGCCCTGCTCTACGATCGTCTGTAGATTGCGACGATCCATGTCAGAAAGGCCTGGGGCATCCAGCAGCATCCTGGCATGCACTATGATCGTTGCCATGATATTATTGAAGTCATGTGCGATGCCACTGGCGAATCGGCCTATGGCCGCCAACCGCTTTCGTTGCTCCAGCTCATGGTGAAGCTGCCTGGCGCTAGTTACATCATTGATCAGGAAGATCCACTGATTCGATCTACCCGCCGCCTCAACCCTCCTGGCTGCCATCTCATAGATCCTCTGGCCTGCCCTCAATTCCTGGGTTGCCCCTTCGGTCAGCAATTCCCGCAGTTGCCTATCCCCAAGCATGGCCAACCTTCGCCCGACCTCTATTGAGGCAAGTTCCTTCAACTGCCTGGCTGCAATGGGGTTTGCCTGCAGGATCCGGCCGTCTTCATCGATCAGCATGATCCCTTGGGGCACAGAATCGAGTATCGCCTGGATCCGGCTGGCGGTGGCAGATAGCTTGTCCACTAGGACCTGGAGCTGCTTGGTTGCATTGACCTGGTCGGTGATATCCACAGCTATGCCATGACGGCCGGGCCTGCCCTGTAGCTGACCAATGAGAGCAATGCCTCTAACCACCGCTCCATACCGCAAGTCAGGACGCGGACCTGCACTGGTATGGCAGGGCCACCCTCCCTGACGGCCTTATAGGCCTTGACCAGGGCCTGGTGATCCTCTGGGTGGACCATCTCAAAAAGCCTTATATCTGTCAGCCCCTTCTTGCTGGTACCTAGCAACTCCATCATTGCAGGGTTGGCATAAACCAGCCTCTCATCCTGGTCTATCCATATGCACGCAGGGCATGCATCGGCAAGTGTGTGATACCTCTGCTCCGACTCTATGGACAGCCGGCTCGCCCTCAGCAGGACCGGCAGGATCACGGGGCTGTATGCACTCCTGGCTGATTGGAGATCGACCCAAACACGATCCAATGCAGGACCATCTATAATGCAAAGGTCAAACGGCTCTGTAGGGACCGTCTGGGCAGTAATGACGTGGTAAGCCTGCCCAAACAAACGCTCAACTAGGGCTCGATTCTCCATGCGGTCGATCAGAAGGAGTAACCGCTGTGCCTTTGTGTCTGTCTGCATAGTCGGCCTGCCCAGTCAGTATGCTGCGTATGGTACAAAGCAATTGCGTTATAGGCATGGGTTCGACCAAGATGGCATCCACACGGCAGTGTGCGGGTTTATATGCAATAACCGCCGCTTGCGATGGGAATATCAGTACAAGTGGTATCGCCTTATCGTTGATCAGCATACATCTAGCCCAGATGCCATGATCAAGACCAGACACATCTGCTAACGCAAGCCTTATATGATCTAGGCCTGAAAGGACCTGATCCACATCGTCAAGGCCAGTGGCACCTAAGACCTCGAATCCATCCTCTTCCAAGACCTGGACCATCAGCTCAAGATTCTGTCGATTCTGTTCTACAACAATGATCGGGCCAGCCTGTGGCACTGACTAATCCCCTTTGGCCCGTTTAGACCACTGAGGCGTGCCGCTAAGCAGGCCGCTTAGACCGGTCAATGGCCTGCCGACCTTGATGCGCGACTTAGATATATCTAATTCCCTCAACGACTTCTCGAAGTCGCCGATCCTCTTCTTCAATACACCTATGGCCTTGCGCAACCGCCCATCTATCTCCAGGTAACGCAAAAAGACGATGTTGTCTGCAATATAGCTGATCCCCTTCTCGGTCAGACGAAACTCGCCGGTGATCCTCTCTGCTGCATTTACCAGTAGCGTGGTCGCCCCCATATTCACCAGATACTTGCTGAGTGCATGAAGATGGCTCCGCAGGTCCTGGCCCCTTAGGACAAGTTCATACCCGCATATGCTATCGATCATCACTATGCTCGTACCTTGCCGCTCCACCTCATCCCTGACCATCAATGCAAACTCGTCCGCACAATACAACAAGGGTTCTATCTTGACCACAGAAAGCCTGCCAGACTCCATCATCTGCCCTATAGGGATACCGATGGCCTCTAACCTCACCCCCAGGGTCTGCGGTGCCTCCTCCAAGCTATAAACCACAGACTGTTCGCCCCGCCTTACGGCCTCTTGCATGAAAAGCAGCCCAAATGTGGTCTTGCCGACACCAGATGGTCCTGTGACAATAGTGACCGTGCCCCTTTCCAGACCACCATTGAGGAGCTTATCAATCTGTGCACCCCCGACGAGATCGGCTCATGCACAAAGGTACGCCCGTGCTCCTGCGGCACCAACCTTGGGAAGACCACCATCTTCCGGTCTGTCAGGTTCATCGCGTGCCTACCAGGGCTAAATGCAGACCACCGCATCTTTGTGACACTCACATACCTACTGCAGTCATCTAGCCCAAGCTCGATGATCCCGTCGCTGATGAACTGCAGGTCTGCATCTGGTGCCTCCATGCTGGCCTCTGAGGTAAACATCACCGTGGCCCCATGTTCTACAAGGAACCTCAGGAAGGAAAGGACCTGTTGTCGATATTGAAAGGCATGGGTTGCAAGGTATCTTAACTGGGTCATCGGGTCTACAAATACCCTTTTTGGTCTTATCTGCTCTACCGTACGCACAATCCTCTCCGTTGTAGGCTGGCGTTCCACCTCTGCAGGAGAGAATATGTCGTAGCTTTGGACCTCAGCAAAAAACTGCGGGCCCTGGCTGAGGTCAAGAAAGTCGACCTTGCTAAGGTCAAGGCCCAAGGCCTGGCCGATCCTCCTTATCCTGGCCTCGGTCTCTGCTAGGCTGATGAACAACGACTGTTGCCCGTTTGCAGCACCAGTCGTCAAGAAGTGCAACCCCAATGTGGTCTTGCCTGTGCCAGGCCCTCCCCTGACTAGATAAGTGCCTCCTTGGACCAGCCCTCCATTCAAGACCTCATTTTGAGTCCGCCGATACCTGTAGACAACCTAAGATTTGACTCTCCCTTCGTGCCAGCCATGGCTATTACTCCTTTCAAGTTTGACCAGGCCCATCTACAATCCTGGCCCACACCTGAGCAATTCAATGCCACGCTAGTAGTATGCCACGAACGACCCTGCAAGTATCTAATGCATAATCAGACCAACCAGCCTAACGGCCTTGAGATGCCAGCTTTTGGAGCTGATCCAGCAGGGGTAGCTGGCCCTTGAGGATCTTCCTCTTGGCCATCTCTATGCCAAACCAGCAGGCCCTATCTGCCTCAGGGAACTCCGCAATAAGGCCTGAGCCTGGTGGCCATTCCATGCTGAAGGTATTGCTCTTGAAACCTGCCAGGTCCAGATCTGCTGCCAAGGCCCATGCATACAAGATCTTACCGCTGTATCGGACAGGATCCAACTGGATCAGGTCGCCATCAGGTTCCAATCCTGTCTCCTCCTCGAACTCCCGCAATGCCGCTGCAAGCAGGTCCTCCCCCTCATCTACCAGGCCCTTTGGTATGGACCAAGCACCTTCATCCCTCTTGGCCCAGATAGGTCCACCTGGGTGGACCAACATCGCCTCTAGCCTGCCCGAGACAAACCTAAATGGAAGGATACCAGCGCTTACTTTAGGCATATGACACCGGCTAGACCTCTAGGACAATCTAGCCCGGCAGATGCCTATCGTCAACTACCTGCAGGCCTTGGCCCAATCGGGCCTGGGCTGGGTGGGATAGAGAATCGATCGGACCTGTCAGGGCGATTTGGATCAAAACCTGAAAACTCATCCACGATAGACCTCGCGATGGCCAGGTTGTTATCCTTGATCGCCTGCACTATGCACTTTGCCAATAGATAGCTGCCATAGTTTGTATGGTGTGTGCCATCCTGGAATGCCCTGTCTAGGTCAGGACCCAATGCCTTGTACAGGACCTTGCTGGTTGCATGTAGATCGATCAGTGGTACGCCCTTTTCCCTTGCCACCTGTCGGACCGCATCAGGATAGCCTGCAAGGGTGTCCTGCTCGATCCCTGCCTTCCTCTCCATGCTGGTTATAAGCACGCAATGGCCCTGCCTCTTTCTTGTCTGATCCACGATCCATGCCAGGTCTGACTTGTATCTGGAAAGGGCATTTGGGTCCTTGTCCTTCATATCGTTGTGGCCAAACTGCACAAACAGCCAATCGCCTGCCTTGAATCCGCTGAAGACCTTTTCGAACCTGCCTGCAGAGAGGCTGCTGCGTATGGATTCGCCAGACTCGGCATGATTGGCTATGGCGAGCTCAGGCTTGAAGAACCTTGGTAACATCTGACCCCAACTGTTCCATGGCTCCAATGGCTGATCGCATACCGTAGAATCGCCCATCAGGTAGACCGTAGGGATGTCGTAAACAGGTTCTATCTCTATTGCGCACACACATGGCCTTGGGCCATTGAACTCTAGGGTCAACTTATCATCCCACGCCGCCCACTCGGTGGTCAGCTCACGGCCCTTCAGCCTGACCTGATCATCGCCAGGGATCTTGGGCGTACGGACATTGACGATGAAGCTGCGACTGACGAGCTGGCCCTGCGATGTCTGGACCTTCTCGATCATCAACCTCCGCAGCTCTGCCTTGATGGTCGTCTCCGAGGCCCCTGCCTTATCACCAAGGATGACTGTGACCTTGTAATTGCCCTCAGGGACGGCCGCAGAGAAGTAGAACGGCCGATCGCTGGTAATAAGATCTCCCCTCAGCGGATCCGACCCATCCCTGACCAAGGCCTCAACAAGGCAATTGGGCTCAAGGCCATATCCCTTTTCGGCATTGTATAGATCTGCCGGCCCTATCGCTGCATAACCTTGTGCCACGGGCCCAGAACCCAGGTCGAACATGTATCTAGGCGCGCTACCCAAGAGCAATATCATCAAGAGATTTATAAGGCCAATCATTCTAGACCCCTGCTATCTGTAACCAAGAAAGCCTCATCGACCCGCAGCAGGTGGCCTGGGGCTGCTGGCCGCCCTCCAGGCCGACCAATTGAAGGCGTCTACGTTGTTATTGGGATCGGTATAGTCCACAAACTGACATGGATCTGTGCCATTGAGGTATTCTTCTACATTGGTGTAACCATCTTGATCCTTGTCTGTTGGGCCATCACTTGCATCTTCCTGGTCCAGGCCATACTTGCGCTCCCACTCGTCGGGCATGCCATCATGGTCGCTGTCAGCAGGCACCTCAGCACAGGCCAAGACAGGCCAGCCTCCAAGGACTGCCTGCGAGTCGATGATCC
This sequence comes from Sedimentisphaerales bacterium, assembly GCA_029907605.1. GTDB lineage: Bacteria > Planctomycetota > Phycisphaerae > Sedimentisphaerales > Anaerobacaceae > DTPU01. The sequence continues at coordinate 61 of JARYLO010000030.1, read as the reverse complement.
CTTTGCCATCTCCCCATACACCGCCATAGTGGGCAGTACCAGTCCTGACCTCCTCTACGAT
>JARYLO010000002.1 GCA_029907605.1 Sedimentisphaerales bacterium | reverse complement strand
ACCAAAGCAGATCACAGCCGCTTCCTGGGTCTGCCAAGCCCTGCTGCAGCAGGAACAGTAGTAAGCCTGGTCATATTCCATGTAGACCTGGCCCCTAGCACCAAAATGGTCTTGTATGGCCTGCCTGCAGTAACGGCCGCCTGCGGGGTGCTGATGGTCAGCAGGATCCCCTATCCTCACATACTGAACCAATACCTGGCAGGCAGGAAGCCCTTTGGTCATCTAATAAAGGTCTTGGTGCTACTAGGCATCTTGGTGGCCACAAGGCCCCAGATCACCTTGGTAGTTGCCTTCTGTGGTTTTGCCACCTACTTCCCGCTCAAGGCCCTATATCTTAGGCTTATGCACAGGACCGCCCAGGCCTGCCAGGAGCAAGGTCCTGTAAACCCGATACCCGCCCAAAGCCTACCCTGCCCCGGCAATCCTGACAGATAGGCCTTTTCTAAATCCCTTACCCAACCCTGCCGATACAAGGGGCAGAAGACCAAGGTGTAAGAAGGAGAAAGACATGGGTATCCAGAACTGGTCTGAAGAGGTTATCCTGGTAGATCTACAACCCGAACCGAATATGGGCGAGGAGCTGCAGGCCGTCATCTCGATGGTCAGGGATCGCGGGAACTGTGACGTGGTGATAGACTTCTCTGAGGTTGATATCATCACCTCGTCAAGCCTCTCAAAACTCCTAAAGCTCCGCAAACTCCTGGCGGATTGTGGGCACAAACTATTGTTCTGTGGGGTAGCCCCTGCAACCAGGGGAGTCTTCACCGTCACAGGCCTTGAGGAGGTCTTTGACTTCGCGCCGGACAAGTTTGTGGCCCTAGCCAGTTTGCAGATGGTACCGTAGGATGTAGAATACCTAAAACGGTTTTTGGACAGTGCCAAGGTCGGTGTACGTCTACCAACGGTACCGGAGATGTGGGATCTGCAGGATACGCACATCATCCAGCAGATAGAGTCATTGCTAGGTTACTCCTTCAAGGATCTCAACCTCCTGAAAGAGGCCTTCACACATAGTTCCCTCTCGGACGATCCACTGCATAGCAATGAGCGGCTTGAGTTCTTGGGAGATGCCATCCTTGGGGCAGTGATCTGCGAGCACCTTTACCGCCGCTTGCCCCATAGACTTGAGGGGGACCTGACAAGGGCCAAGAGCGATCTGGTATCTAGGAGGACATGCGCATCTGTCGCCCGTAAGCTTGGATTGACAAACTTCTTAAGATTGGGAAAAGGCATGACTGGGCCAAGAGGACTGCCCAGGTCTGTGCAGGCCGGGCTGTTCGAGGCAGTGATAGGTGCCATATACATAGACGGCGGCTTTGATGCTGCCAAGGGTTTTATTATGGGATGTCTGGGGCCCGTAATAGAGACCTACAAGCTCGATGAGCCAGGCGATAACTACAAGTCCATACTCCAACACTATGCCCAAGAGAGGTTTGGGGTATCGCCTGTATATGTCCTACTGGACGAGAAGGGGCCGGACCACCACAAGTGTTTCGAATCAGAGGTGGTGTTGGATACCAGGCACTTCCCTAGTGCATGGGGTGTAAGTAAGAAGGAGGCGGAACAGCGGGCAGCCTACAATGCCCTATTGGAACTGGGGCTTCTGGATAGGTCAGCAAGACCTCCACAAGATCAGTAGGCCATAAGGCCGCCTATCTTGTTGTCCACTACCCAGGATATGCAACAAAGCACTAGCCCCGCTACGGCCATGAACACAACTATAGAGGCAAACAGCAAGACCACCTCCTTGAAGAAGGGCCTTGGCCGTATGTCACCGACCTTGGTGGCCTTGTACACGATGGCAATGGATCCGGTCAAGGGCAACATCCACAACAAGGCCCATGCAGACAGGCCTATCTGCAAAGGTTGGGTAAAACCTGCCAGGATCCACCACATGACCCTAATCGCTCCTGGCCTCGAATTGGCCGATCGGCACGGCCCTCCTGTACGCCCGGTATGCAGCATTGATTATGCATAGTAGGTTCAATAGCCCTGCTATGCTGGTATAGATCTGACCTATCTCATAAGGCCGGCCGTACACAGGGAATTGGCCAGACCTGGTCATATTGCCGATCAGGATCACCGCCGGACTTGTCATGACCTGTGCGGCATACCAATACCTGGCCTGTTGGGTATCTATCACGCCTATGGACCCTACATACAACCCCAACACAAAGGTAATCAAGATCGTGATGCAAACGACCGTGGCCCTTCGTCCGTCACCCAAGACCCAATAGCCTCCCCCAGGTATCAGCCATCCAGCCAAGGCTGCTATGACGACGAGCGTGGGGTCTGATCTTGAGGTATGCTTTTTGCCTGCAGGGCTGGCCATGTGGATCTACCTATTCTCACTTGCAGGCTGGAACCTCATCCGTCGGAGCATATTGGTAGGGTCCAGATGTGTCACAGCCAAGGTCTGGGTCTGGATGAAGTCCTCTTGATATGCGTACATGCCCTTAACCTTTGCATATTCCTCCAGATCGAACCGCCGGATGGCCAGGTCCTTGATGCAATAGACCTTCATACTGGCCTGAGATTCTACTACTGCAGGCAGGTTCGCAGGTGTATTGGCGTCAGGATCTACCAAGCCATAGAGCCTGTCCATCAGGATCTTCTGTGCCTTCATGTTGCGATACGTCTGCATCGCCATTGGTTCCTCCATGGCACGCTTGAGGTATTGCTGGACCTCACCAGTAAAGATCATTCGCTGTTGACGCTGTGGCCGCAAGGAGAAGACCTCTGGTCCATTAGGATCAAGCCCCAGAAGTACACGGACCTGTTGGTTGAAGATCCTAAGCCCATCCTCCCAGCCATGCCCCTGCACCAGGCCTGCCAATTCCTTAGCCTTTCTTGTGGCAAGCTCGTATGCCCGCATCCTCACTAGGTCGTTCTGAAGCCTCTGGCGAAGGGAGAAGTGCTGTCTGGGATGGTTTGGATCAAGGGACGACGGTGTGTTGTCATAGACAAGCCCAACATCGTTCGGTTCTTCAGGACCGCGGGCTTCGGTAAGTCTGACGATCGCCATCACCTCCCCTGTGGTATAAGGGCCCCTCTGCTCCTGTGCAGGCCCAAGGGACTCAAACAATACCGGCCTCTGGATACCTACTGTGGCCAGATCCTCCTGGTCGATCGGGTCTGCGGTAAACAGTAGCTGGGCCAAAGGCAACGGCCACTGTGCGCGGCCAGAAATGGTGAGCATACCTAGATGCGGATCCCGTTGCACCAGGTCCTGTAGCGTCAGCAGGCCACTCTGGCCAGCGACGATCTGAAAACCGTACCTCTGGGAAAGCTGCTGCGCGATAGGCCCGTACGCTGGGGCCTTGCTCTTGAGCTGCTCGATATCGACCTTGGTCTGGTCCTGCTCTGACAGGCCGACCTCTGCCATGTTCCTGGCCTCCGTCAGTATGGCCCTTGCCTTCTCCCTGGCCTTCTCTGCCACCCAATTGGCCTCGATCTGGTCAGCGACCTCTGCAAATGGGATGGGGATCTGCTTGGTAGGGCTATTGGGATCATTGGGATCCTCAGGTAAGCTCCTTGTGAACATCTGCTCCAGGTTGCGGTGATAATAGTCCTCTGCCTGCTGCCTGGTAGGCTTTGGTATGGTTGCAGCTATCTGGTCCACCCTCAAGAGCATGTATTCCAATTGGACCCTGGCTGGTATCTTGTAGCCAAAGCCAAATGGGTTGTCGCTATTGACCTGGCCAGCGTACAGATCCTTGTATTTCTCGAGCTGCGCATGTAACTGCGGATCTGGGAGGTTGCCATCCACGTGCCCGACAAAGGCCTCCGCATCCAGGACCACAGCATTAAAATCAATGGATTCGCGGTCCCAACAGACCAGGTGGTCGACCTGCTGGTTTGTAAGATCACCCATGGAACAGACCACGTGACAGTATTGAAGGACTGCCATCAACTTGGCAAAGGTCTCCAAGACCTGGCGTTCTGGATGGCCTGCACTGATAAGATGCTGCATCACCTGGCCATACTCGGCACCGGTTGTGCTCGGTAATATCCTGGCCAAGAGGTTTGCCGCCCTTGATAGCGGGACTGCGATACCTGCCTGCCTGGCCTCAGATGTCAATAGAAGCCAGTAAAGGGCCGCAGGATGGTCCTTCTTATATACAGATGCTAGGTCCCTGGGAGTGATTCGGTACTGGTCGCTCATGGCCACCTGGGCCAGGTAATTGGCCAAGACAGGGTCTGGCCTACGCTCAGCAAACAATAGCTCCGACAACAGTGCCCCGTATAGGTTTGGTGGGCTGGTCCTTATCTGTGAACGTAGGAACTGCGGGACCCCAAGCCGCGCCAATAACTCCAGCTCGGATCTGGCATCCATCAGGTCCGCATTAGTGACCTTCTGACCTGCGCCAAAGGTGCCGATAGATACAGGTCGATTGCCCCTGGCCAGCAGTTGAAGCAGCTCACCACCGCCTATGAAGCCAAAGAGTATCACTATCACCACTATGGCCATCAGCTTTCTGTCATTCTTGCGTATCCACTTGATCACATCCATCTTCGTTCCTCTAATGGATCAGCGGCCAACCGCTGGCCTTGGAACAGTGCTTGCTTCTTTCTTACGGCGTTAAGACCCTGTATCTTAGCAGGGCCCTGGCACCCTTGGCAAGGACAAAGGTCGTTGGCGGATGTCGGTGCCTGGGCCCTGCAGACTTGACATGCAATGTCAAGGTTGGTCAAGGATTGGGCTGGAATCCTGATATGCCAGGCATATACTTGTTTATAGGTTATCTTGTCAAAGGGAGCAAACCATGTGTGGTATAGTGGGCTATTGGGGCAAGAAGGCGGCTCAGCCGGTGCTGATGGAGGGATTGAAGCGACTTGAGTATAGGGGTTATGATTCTGCAGGTATTGCCCTGATTGCCGATGGTCAGGTGATGGTCAAGAAGACCGCAGGGAGGATATCTGCCCTCCAGGCTAGGCTCGACAGGCCCTCCCGCAGGCATACCGTAGGTATTGCCCATACCAGGTGGGCAACGCATGGCCCTGCCACTGACATAAATGCCCATCCCCATCTGGACTTCACCGGCAAGATCGCCTTGGTACACAATGGGATCATAGAGAACTACCAGACCTTAAAGAGATGGCTGCAGATCGAGGGTATCCAGTTCGTCTCTGAGACGGATACGGAGGTCATCGCACACCTAATAGGCTACTTCTACACCAAGGGCTGCTCTGACCAAAGGCCCTCTAATGGCCAGAATGTCTTTGAATGGTCCGTACAACAGGCACTTCAACGCCTGCACGGCACCTATGGCCTCGCGATCATCTGCAGCGACTTTCCAAAGATGCTTATCGGCGCAAGGAAGGGAAGTCCATTGATCTTGGGTGTCGGGGACGGTGAATACGTCCTTGCATCCGACGCGGCAGCCATAGTCGAACACACCACAAGGGCCATCTATCTTGCTGATAACGAGATGGTGACCATAGACAGCGATGGCTTCCACACGAAGACCATAGATAACGTGACCGTGTGCAAGGATCTCCAAGAGATCGAATTCTCGCTTGAACAGATAGAGCTCGGTGGTTTTGCCCATCACATGCTCAAGGAGATCTTTGAACAACCACAGGCGCTGAACACCTGCATGCAGGGCAGGCTCAACAGAAGGGACCGTAGGATCGTGCTGGGCGGTCTGGCCTCGTACATGCGGCAGTTGACACGTGCCAGGAGGATCGTGTTTACAGGCTGCGGGACCGCCTTCCACGCAGGCCTGGTAGGTGAGTATCTCATTGAGTACCTTGCAAGGATCCCGGCGGAGACCGAGTATGCCAGCGAGTTCCGCTACAGGAGCCCCATCATCGAGGATGGGACCTTCGTGATCGCCATCAGCCAATCCGGGGAGACACAGGATACTATGGCGGCGGTAGAGGAGGCCAAGGATAGAGGGGCCACAGTACTGGGTATAGTGAATGTGGTTGGCTCCTCCATTGCCAGGGCCACAGATGCAGGTGTCTACCTACACGCAGGGCCAGAGATAGGCGTGGCAAGCACAAAGGCATTCACCGCGCAACTTGCGGTCCTTACCATGCTCGCAATAGAGCTAGGCAGGAGGCGGCACCTGGGAAGCGCTGAGGTAGAATACTGGATCGAACAACTGGCCCAGATCCCAGGCAAGATAGAAAGAATCCTATCCCAGTCCGACCAGATCCGCCAGATCGCACAGGCCAACATCGACCACAACAACTGGCTCTTTCTGGGTCGAGGCTTTAACTACCCCATTGCCTTAGAGGGTGCACTGAAACTCAAGGAGATCAGCTATCTCCATGCAGAGGGTCTTCCTGCGGCAGAGATGAAGCACGGTCCTATAGCATTGATAAGCGATGGCATGCCGGCGGTATTCATCGCCACGCGTGGACCTCAATACGACAAGATCATCGGCAACATCAATGAGGTCAGATCGCGTGGAGGCAGGACGATCGTGCTGGCTACCGAAGGTGATGACCAGATAAGGCCTTATGCAGACTTCTTGATCCCTGTGCCCGATGCCCCAGAGATCCTACAACCGATCTTGACCGTGGTACCACTACAGTTATTGGCCTATCATGCAGCTGTCCTGAGGGGACTGGATGTAGATAAGCCCAGGAATCTGGCCAAGAGTGTGACCGTCCAATAAGACTACCTCAGCCGGCAGATTCCGCCACCTGCTCCCATCGCCAACCTGTCCTGCTAGCGGTTCCTAAGCTTCTCTATCCTGCTGACAAAGTCCTGGGTCTGTTTCCTTATCTGCATGACAAAGGGATCCTGATCCACAGTGCCAACGGTTGCGGCCATCTCCTCGGCATTGCGGTATGTGGCCTGCCTGAATGGGTTGTCGAAGTCCTTCTTGCGGCTCTGATAGACCCTCTGGCAGATCAGCTCTTGTATGGATGCGGCCCGGTCCAATGCCTCAAGCCACTGATCCCTGCTGGGTCTTTGGCCCAACAGATGACAAAACGTGGCCCAGGCGTGCCTCTGTCTTGCCAGTGGATAGGCGGCCCAGAGCTGATCGTACCTGGCATGGATCTGGTCCCAACTATCCAGTCTGCCCTCCGCGATGTCGCTCCGCAGCCGATCAAGCTCAGGTCCAGTTATCAGTTGCCCTCCGAGGTTGACCCATGTCTTCTGACGTTCACCCGCCAAGGTTCGGGCCATTGTCGAAAAGCTTGCATCTGGGTCTGCCTCCAGGTACTCGATCAGGTTCTTGACGGCATAGTAAAAGACCATCTGCTCATATGCGTGGTAACCCTCCACAGGTCGCAGCAAGACCTGCCTCCTGTTGGACCTCTCCAGGTCCTCGGCTAAGACCTCCAGATCATGTGGTGTCTGCTGCATGGTCCGCAGCAAATCCCTTCCCATTGAGGCAAGATCCTGGACATGTTGGTGGCCTACCTTCTGACCGCATATCCTGGCATATGCCTTGCCTACCCACTGCTCGATCAACCCCATGGCCGTAAGTATCTCCTCTACGGTATCAGGGGCAAGGTAGTCAAACTCGATGTGTTGGGTCTTGGTATGGCGCCTATCCCTCTGGCGGAACTTCCAGCTATTCCTTACCAGGGCATACATGTTGTGGAGCCACCAATAGGCCGGCATCAGCTCTAATCGGTCCTCTGAGGGATTGTTGTTCAGCAGTGAGAATGGCAATGGTATGTTCAGCTCTGCAGGATAGTCGCCCTTGGCCAATAACACAAATGACGCGAATCTGCAAGGGTGCTTGAGGCTGGTGCAGAGCCCTGGCCAAAAGCCCCTGCCTGCGAGCACCTCACCATCGTTTGCGCGGCTGTTGTGGTTTGAGCCTATCGTTGCACCAGCAGCAAGATTGCTCTGGCCAAGGATGCATGCAGCGATCAAGAAGGAGTTGTTGTGATGTTGCTGATGCGCAGGGAATATGAGGCTGTTGCGGATCTCGCAACACGATACCGTGGAATTGTCACCAAGGAATGAGTGTATCAGGCACGCACCATATTCCAAACAGCTGTTGTCGCCAAGGACGAAGCTGACTGCCTTGCATCCAAGAGAGACCCTATTACCCAACCCTACGATACCGTTGACCAGTTCCACCCCATCCCCTATCTCTGTTGGCTCAGTCTGACTTGATCGAATAGTGAGGTTCTCCAGCCTATTTACCCCTCTTATGTAGCAGTGGGAACCGATCTTCACGTCCTTTATGGTCCGGCAGTTCTTTATGACACACTGATCACCTACAGTGCCGTAGTAGCCCCTACGACTATCGAACGACATCTGCGTTATCTGGCATAGCCTTGTCTGCAATGCCTTGTCATCCCTGTATTTGGCCCAAAGGTATGCGTCGGCAGGGATCATCCCTTCGAATGGCAGTACCGCACGGCCACCTTGCTCATTTGCCAGGTCTATCCATATCCGGGCATCCTCCGATTCACCATCCTTGATTATGCCATTGCCGAACCTTGCATGGTTGGTGGTGTACATCTCATCTATGTTCAAGAGTATGCACCTATTGCCTATGATGTAGTGGGCCAGGTAGCGGCAGTTGTGTATGGCTACGTCATCTCCAATGTCACAGGCAACGATCGTACTGTTGGTGATGCCTGTGCTGGTCTGCAGGTCGTGATGCTCAAGGACCAGATTGGAAAGCCTGCCTATACGTACCAGGCCAAAGAAATGGCTATTGCGTATCTGAACAGGATCAAATGGATCCGCAACCAGGACATCGTCCCAGCTATCTGCACTATTGCCGTTCTCGACGAGGATCTGCACCTCTGAGGAACTAAGCGGCCGCCAGGAATCCAATGGCCTACCTATCTGGATATTCCTGAGGTAATACCCATCCTTGCCCTCCGGTAGATACTGTGCAGGGACAAAACCCCTTCCAAGACTATTGGGAGGTCTTATGATCACCGTGTCCATAGGCCGCCTGGTTTTATGTCCGCAGCCTTCGTACCTGTTCCTTTATCCTCTGTACGTGTCCCCTGCCAAGGCCCTTGACCTCGCAACCCAGCTCAAAGTACCTCCTGATCTGCTGGTCCTTCAGGATCCCGTAGCAATCTATCACTGCAAGCGGCTGGCCAGCCCATTCAACCACATCCTCTGGCCTGAGGTTCAGATAGGGTTCGTGTGGAACGGCAAATACCACCGCCTCAGCACCTTTAAGTGACTGCCTCAGGTCCTTGCTGACCCTGATGTTCACTAGGTCCTGCTGATTCCTGAAGAACCTGGCCAGGGACCTGCCAGGTGCTGGATAGACGTCTTGTTTTTCCAGTTCATACCAATGTTCTACATACGGGTCATGTACCCTTATGTCTGCCCCCATCTCAGCCAGCTTGCGGACGACGATCTCTGAACCGCTATACCTGGTATCCCCGACATCCTGCCTGTAACTTGCACCGCAGATCAATACCTCAGAACCTGCGATGTACCTGCCCATATTGCGAAGTGCATCGCGGGTCAGTTCTGCTGCATGGAGACCCCTTGTGTCATTGATGTCTATAGCCTGAGGCGTGATCCTAAAGACATTATCCCCATCCTCGAAACCGAGTATGTGTTTGTAGGCCCAGTAGCCAAGGCCACCATCCTTTGGCAGGCAATACCCACCTATCCCAGGACCTGGGAAGATGATATTGCTGTGGGTGGGCCTGACCTTTATCGCCTCTATGACCTTTATGAGGTCTACCCCGTTCCGCTCTGCAAACAGGCTCCACTCGTTTAGGAAGGCCAGTATCGTGGCCCTGTACGAGTTCTCCACGATCTTCGTGGTCTCCGATTCTATGGGCCTATCCATGACCGTCAGGGGGTACTTATCCGTATTGATCACCTCATTGAGGAACTTGACCACCCGCCTTCTTGCCTCTTCATTGCAGCCTGCACAGACCCGCCAGAAGTCCCTTATGGAGGCCAAGTATTGCCTACCAGGCATCACGCGCTCGAAGCTGTGGGCAAGCAGCGGGTCAGACTCAATACCCCTTGCAAGGAAGGCCTTCTTCATGATCGGCCATGCAACAAACTCAGTAGTACCTGGTGCAACAGTGGTCTCTATCAGTACAAGGCAATCCGGTCTTACCTTCTGCCCGATGGTCCTCATGGTGGCCTCAAGTGCCGCCATCTCTGCCTCGCCTGTCCGCATGTTGCCAAGATGGTGCTTTGTATAATCGCATTGCACATCCACTACAACGCAGTCGGCCAGATCCAGACAGTCGCTATTGAATGTAGCAGTGAGGGTCTTCTTGTCCTTGACGCATCGCGATATGATCCGATCCACCTCTGGGTCCTCTGCCTTGACAGGCGATAGGCCCCTATTGAGCATGGGGATCTTCCAGTAGCTCCTTGTACTTGGCCTTTGGCAGCCTATGACAAACTTACTGGGTCTGCCTGTGGACTTGTCTACTGTATCTGCGATGATCGCTGCCATCACCGCGCCGACAAATCCCACCCCCATCACCACCACTACCTCCTTACCATCTGCCCTTGCCTGCTGGGCAAGGGTTCTGAGCCTTTCATATTCTGGGGCATAATCCTCGGGCTTTGGCAAGGGAAACTGTTCACCTGAAAAGCTGATCGAGACCTCTGACATCTGTCTTTCTCCAAATCAAATAGGACAAAATGACCAACTCTCTCGAGACAGGATATAAATAAGTCCGGCAAGGCTGGACGTCAAAGACAAAAACCTAGAGCATGGCAGACCAACCACCATCCACAAACAAGACCTGGCCTGTGATAAACTCACCTGCCCTAGAGGCAAGAAGCACTGCAGTCCCGATAAGATCACTTGGTAGGCCCCATCTGCCCAAAGGCGTATTTGATATCACCCAACGATCAAACTCCGGATCCCTTTGCAATCCCAATGTCAGGTCGGTCCTGATGTAGCCAGGGGCAATGGCGTTGACGTTTATCCTATGGCAGGCCCACTCCACTGCAAGCGTCCTGGTCAGTCCTACCAACGCCATCTTGCTTGCTGTGTAGGCCGCTATGGTAGGCCTGGCTGCATGAAACAACAGGGAGGCAACGTTTATGATCCTGCCAGGTCTACCTCTATCCTTGCAATGCCTAAACAAGGCCTGGCTGAGCAATAGCGGTGCGTTGAGATTGACCGCCATCACTGCCTCCAGATCTGCCGGCTGCAACTGCTCGCTGGGCCGTCTGATGGTAGTGCCAGCAGCATTGACCAGTATGTCCACAGAACCGACCTTGTCTATGACCTGCTCGAATAAATCCTGTATACTATCAAGCCTCGATAGGTCTGCAGGGAAGATCCAGACCCGCCGACCTGTGAGCGTAGAGATCTGCTGCTTTGCGGCCAATAGTTGATCCTCAGACCTGGCAACCAAGGCCAGATCCGCGCTATACTTGGCAAGTCCCTCGGCCAGTGCCCTCCCGATACCACGGCTGGCACCTGTCACCAGGGCGGTCCTACCAGAAAGGTCAAATAGGTCTTCGTCCATGATCGATCTACCGCACCATCCACATACCAGGTGATACGATGGTGGTCTGAAGTTGCCTTGTCTTGAGGTTGAATCTTATACCCAGGACCGACAAGCCATTTGCACTACAAGCTTGGCGATCATTGCCTTCCATCACCATCCAACCGGTCCTGTGGTCATAAGACAATCTTTGCCCAGAAAAGCGATTCTCCTGGTCGTCATAAAAGACCTCACCGGTGGCCACCAATGTCCCAAGTCCCAGTTGCCCTGATTGGTCCCTCAACAACCCAAGTTCTACCTTCATGGCCTGCGCCCTTATGTGCCCATCCTCGCCCCCACCTCCAACGGGAAAATAATCGACCAAGATCGGTTTGTCCTGGCCTGTGGCAGATAGCCGGTCAGTGCTGAGGTCATAAGTGGCATGGCCGAAGCCCCTGACCATTGCATAGAACGGTTGGCGTGTATTGGGATCTACCCTTCCAGCCCCATGATTGAGCCAGATGGTCCCAGGCCCTGTGGCCATGATCACCTGTTGCACGGCATCCCAGTCCATCTGTTGGCAGACCATCCTTGCACCTGACTCCATCGGATCGGCAGGCCCAACCTTCACTGGTAAAGGTCCTGGCTGGCTGCCGCTTGTATACGATTCCACCCTCAATTCCACTGGCCCTTCACCTGCCCTTAGGTGGCCTATCCCGTCCAGGGCTGGGAACACACCTTCAGATCGCTGAGTAAAGGTGGCAGATATCTGGCCGGACCAAAGGCTGTATCTAGTGGTAGTTCGCTGTCCTTGATGCACGAATACACACTGGCAAGGGCCGTCTAGTACAAGCTGACCGGCACTACAGGTCGCCTGCTTGGCAGCACTGATGGTAGCTGGGATTGGGGTCTGTCCTGCCGGCCCGTGTAATACCAGCCGCATGTGGACAGGCCCTCTTGCGAGGATCTGGCCTGTCCGATGGTCATAGTAGACACCCCGCACACATATCTGGTTGCCATCCGCGTACCCATCCAGGCCTGCTGGATCGTGCCCATCATCTCCCTGCAGGTCAGGGACCTCCAAGTCCACATCCATCGGGCAGATCATCACAGGCCCTCTTGTGCTGGCGGTCAGTTCTTCAAGCACATGCCTACCCCCCTCACCTGCGGCACTGCTGCCAGGACCTGGCGTAGGGCCGAGATCCAGACCGGTCATGTGCACATATGCACTTGCAAACACAACGCCTTTGCTGGTCTCAAGCCGTACCTGATCCCTTAGCAGGCATTGGTAGTACTCGGTCTGATCAGCAGATCCTGTCCTATCAGTTGGCCTTTGGTTGGTAGCAGCAGGGACACCGATATGCCAGTTGAGTCTATCAAGCCTACCAAGCCTGAGGAATTGTGGTCTTTGTGTGACCTGGTTGAACATCAACTCCATCTGGGTACCTGTCCATCTACCTTGTGGGGCCTCAAACTCCACAGTACCTTGGCAGGTAAAAAGCGGCCTATCATGTGCTAATTCCAGGTCATCCATCCGCATCCGATATCCAGGCCAGGATCCTTCAGAGGCCTGCCTTATCAGAATCATCACATTGCCCCAAAGCCTCCCACCTGTCGGCGTAGGCCTGTCTGCTCCGGACCAGACGGTGAATCGCCCGGTATCGGCAGTGATCAGACATTCTGCCTGCTGCCAATATAGCCGCAGGAATGGCTCCTTGACCTGCCAGGCATCCTGGCCTTGATGCCACAATTGCTGGAATCCAAGCTGGCGGATCACCCTCCCATCAGGTCCTCGCTGTTGGTAGACAAGACCATCAGCGCCGTAGACCTCGAACTGCCCAATGACGCCCGGCTGACGGAACCAACTGAGGTCCTTGATTGCGCTGCTATTGACATCTGCGGGTATTGGCATTGGGGTAGACACATACCGATCGTAGAGCATATACAGCGCGTATGCCACAAGCAGGCCACACAAACCGATCGCAATCTTCCTGATTGCAGCCATCCTATGGTCCTTGGTCCTCAAGGTACCGCTGCAACAGGTCATCCCACCTGCCAGATGAACGCAGGATGAACTCTATGACCTCCCTGACTGCCCCATTACCACCTGGCCTGGTCGTCACATAATCGGCATGGAGTTTCAGCTCTGGGACCGCATTTGCCACAGCACAACCAAGGCCTACGTATCGCACCACCGGTATGTCTATCAGGTCATCCCCTATGTAGGCAACCTGTTGTGGGGTCATGGCCAAGGTGCAAAGTAGCTCTCTTATGGCAGGCAGCTTCTCCTGGCAACCTTCAAGCAGGTGCTTGATCTGCAGTTGGCGGGCCCTATGCCTGGTTGCAGCAGATGGCCTTCCACTCAATAGGGCCACCTCCATTCCAGCCCTCCTCCACATCTTGATGCCGTGGCCATCCTGCAGGCAAAAACGCTTGGACTCGGATCCGTCTGCGTGGATGGTCACCGTGCCGTCGGTCAAGACACCGTCAACATCCAGTACTAACAATCTTATGGCTGAGATATCGGTGGCCTTGCTCACATCAGCCATTGTCTTGGCTGAGGCAGGCCAGTCAAGCCCAGGGCAAGGATGCCTGCTGGTTCATCCTGGCGTACTGACCGATGACGCCGATTATCCTTGAAAGGGTCTGCCTGCCCTCCTTGCTTGCCTCCAGCCCAACGCTTTGCAGACCTACACATATGGCCGACCCATCTGCAGTAGGCAGGACCGTGCGGACCTGGGCCACAAGCCTGATCGGTCTTTGGTAAGGCAATGGGGTGAACCTGACCCACAGGTATTGGCAGGGCCTGAGGTTGACCTCTGTCTGCTGACCGGTCCTAGGTAAGGCGACCTGGGCCCCTCCTGCGCTTATGTCTACAAGAAGACCTGTCCAGAATGGTCGATCGCTGGCTGGTTCTGAGAGGTTGCCAGACCTGGGCCATAAGATCACGTTGACCTTCAGCCCCTCAGGTACCCTGACCCTGTAGTAGCTTCGGCGGTCTATGATGTCGACCTGACTGGGGACCTCCAATGTTATTAGTCGGCCAGAAGGATCAACCTGCAGGACCTGTGCGTCGAAGAGGATCTTGGAATAGCCGTACTTGAATGAGACCCCCACCGGGTGCCCAGGCAACAGTCCCAGCTGGACCGGCTGGCGATCGTCCTGCCTTACCGAGAGCCTTATCTGGGCCTGGTCGATCTCCTCTATGACCACCTTCTTGACCTGCCACCTGCCCTCGCGGTTGTAGGACAATATGCCGGTCGTCCGGTCCTGCATCGGACCTATCAATGAGGATGGGCCACTACTGCTCTGGAGCATCTCTGTCATGGTCGCGATAATCCCAATAGTTCTAGGCCAACACGGCCCTTCCAAGGAAAATCTAGGATTGAAAGGATGCTGATGCAAAAAGGTTGATATCAACTCAACCAGTGATATGTTAGGGCGGATTTAGGATAGGCAGCATGAAGACAAGACGACTTGGCAGCACAGATCTAGAGTTCACTACCATAGGTCTAGGAACCTGGGCCATAGGCGGCCCTTGGGAGGTCGGCTGGGGACCTCAGGATGACTCCCAGGCAATAAGGGCGATCATCACTGCCATAGACGAGTGCGGCATCAACTGGATAGATACAGCTCCGATCTATGGCTGTGGCCATTCCGAGCACCTGGTGGGCATCGCACTAAGACAGATGCGATCAAGACCACTGATCGCCACCAAGTGCGGCATGCTCTGGAATGAAAGGAAGGAGCGTGTCTTTTGCTTGGAGCCGCAGAGTATCCGCAATGAATGTTACGACAGTCTGCGAAGACTGGGGATCGATGTAATCGATCTTTACCAGATCCACAGGCCCATACCAGAGGAGAAGATAGAGTGGGCCTGGGAGGAGCTTACAAGGCTAAAGGACAAGGGGCTTGTCAGACACATAGGGGTATCCAACTTCACTATAGAACAGATGGAGCGGATCGCCAAGATACACCCAGTGGAATCACTTCAGCCTCAATACAACATGCTCCACCGCCAAATCGAACAGGAGGTGCTTGCCTATTGTAA
Source organism: Sedimentisphaerales bacterium (assembly GCA_029907605.1). Lineage (GTDB taxonomy): Bacteria > Planctomycetota > Phycisphaerae > Sedimentisphaerales > Anaerobacaceae > DTPU01. The sequence goes on along the minus strand of JARYLO010000002.1, from coordinate 64,771 downwards.
GGAAAACCAGATAGGGGTAATTACATATAGCCCACTTGCCCGCGGCCTGCTGATAGGTAAGTTCACAAAGGAGAACCTCTCTGACCTGGCCCCTGATGACCACAGGCTCAGGATCGATGACTTCAAGGAGCCGCAGTTCAGTGCGACCTTGCAGATGGTCGAGAACCTCCGCCCAGTAGCCAGACAACTAGGCATTACGCTTGCTCAACTGGCCATCGCCTGGGTCCTACGTAGGCCGGAGATCACAAGTGCGATTGTAGGGGCCAGGTCGCCGGACCAGATAAGGCAGACCGCCCCAGCTGGCAATGTGGAACTGCCACCTGAGGTTGTGGACCAGATAGAGCAGATAATACAGCAACGCCAGCGTCTTGTTGGCACAGGTAAGGATTAGGCATGGAGCGAGGATCTGTATACAGCAGTCCACTGGTGGAAAGAAACGCATCCAGGCAGATGGCAGAACTGTTCAGCCCACAAACCAAGTTTGCCGTCTGGAGGAGGATATGGCTGGAGCTAGCCAAGGCCCAGAAGGCCCTGGGCCTGCCCATCACACAAGAGCAGATAGACCAGATGGCCGCCCACCTGGAGGATATCGACCTCCAAGAGGCAGCCAGGTTGGAGCAGCGACTGCGGCACGATGTAATGGCCCATATCCACGCCTATGCCAAGGTTGCACCTGAGGCAGCACCCATCATACACCTTGGTGCAACCAGCTGTGACATCACCGACAATGCAGACCTGATCATCATCAGGCAGGCCTTGCAGATCATTGCAGGCAAGTTGGCATCCATCATCGGCCTGCTTGCCAAGTTTGCCAGGCGGTATAGGGACATGCCTACGCTTGCATTCACGCACTATCAACCTGCCCAGCCTACCACGGTTGGAAAGAGGGCGGTGTTGTGGTGTCAAGAATTCGTGATGGACCTCCAGGAGATTGAGTATAGACTTGAGGTGCTGCCATTCCGCGGCATAAAGGGCGCAACAGGCACCCAGGCATCATTCCTGGAGCTATTCGGAGGTAATCATGCAAAGGTCCAAAGGCTTGAGCGGATGGTTGCAAGGGCATTCGGTTTCAAGAGGATCTGCCCAGTCACAGGCCAGACCTATCCAAGGAAGATAGACACACAGGTGATAAATACATTGGCCTTGATCGCACAATCTGCACACAAGGTATGTACGGACCTGCGGCTCCTGGCCAACCTTAAGGAGATAGAAGAGCCATTCGAGGCCTCCCAGGTGGGCTCCTCGGCCATGCCATACAAGCGCAATCCCATGCGGTGCGAGCGAGCCACCTCGCTGGCCAGGCTGGTCTTGAGCCTCAGTATCAGCCCGGCCATGACTGCAAGCGTTCAGTGGTTCGAAAGGACATTGGACGACTCTGCCAACCGCAGGGTGGTCATACCAGAGGCCTTCCTGGCAGTAGACGGTATCCTGGAGATCCTGTTGAATGTCTTTGACGGGCTTGTGGTCTATCCAAAGGTGATCTCAAGCCACCTTGCTGCAGAGCTACCCTTCATGGCCACAGAACGGATACTGATGGCCGCAGTCAAGGCAGGCGGCGATCGACAACAGCTTCATGAACTGATCCGCAGGCATGCCCAGGCGGCAGCACAACAGGTCAAGCAGTTTGGCAGGCCCAATGACCTGCTAGAGAGGCTTTGTTCAGATCCTGCCTTCTCCAACATAGACCTCAAGGACCTGACCAGGCCCCAGGACTATGTAGGCAGGGCCCCGCAGCAGGTCCAGGAGTACCTAGATCAGGTCGTCAGGCCCATCCTTCGGCGTTACCGACAGGTCTTATCTAAGCGGTCAGAACTGAGGGTATGAGGATGGATAGAAGGCAGTTGATAGAAAGGATAAAGCAGGTCGCCTACATCCAGGGACAGTTTATCCTACGAAGCGGCCGTAAGAGCAATTATTACCTGGACAAGTACCTATTTGAGACCTGTCCCGATATCCTACAGGCCATTGCAGAGGAGTTCGCCAGGTTTGTCAACGACCAGATCACCTTGATCGCTGGTGCAGAGCTTGGTGGTGTGGCATTGGCAGCAGCCACCTCCCTTCTGACCCACAAGCCCTTTGTCATCGTGCGAAACAGCCGCAAGGGATATGGGACGACCAAGCTGATAGAAGGGAGGATATCCCCAACGGATGTGGTCCTACTGGTGGAGGATATCGTTACTACAGGCGGCCAGGTCCTAGAGGCTGCCGAGGTCTTGCATCAGACAGGTGCAAAGGTGGCCAGGGTGGTTGCCGTCATAGATCGTATGGAGGGTGCCAGGGAGACGATCACCAACAAAGGTCTGGCCTTTGACAGTATCCTAACAAGGGTAGACCTGGGGATCAACTCCTAGGGAACATAAGATCCTTGAGGGATGGGGGTTTGGGTGGTAAACTACAAGATCTTTCTTGGCCCATGGTATTTGGAATAACTTTTTGGAGGTACAGAAGTGTCGGCAACCGAAAACATTAGGAACGTAGTCTTGTTGGGCCATCCAAGTGGGGGCAAGACCTCTATCGCTGAGGCCATGCTCTTCAAGGCCGGTCTGACCAGTCGTCTGGGCAGCGTAGAGGACAAGACCAGTATCTGTGACTACTACGAAGAGGAACGCGAAAGAGGCCATTCCATCTCATCTGCAGTGGTCCACCTCGAACATGATGGCAGGCAGATCAACATCATAGACACCCCAGGCTATCCAGACTTCATTGGTGCGAGCATCATGGCAATACCGGCCGGGGATGCTGCACTACTGGTCATGTCTGCATCGGCAGGTGTGGATACGAATACCAGGAGGCTCTACAACCTGCTCGAACAGGCCCACATCCCAAGATTCATAATAATAAACAAGATCGATGCTGGCCAGATAGATATCCAGGCCCTGCTGAGGCTTATCCAGGATGCGTTTGGTCCCCAGTGTCGTTGCGTGAATATACCAACTACAGACGGCCAGGCCGTTGTTGACTGCCTAGCCGCCCAGGCCAGCCCTGGCCACCAAACCGCCATAGATCTGGAGAAGGCACACACAGACCTGATCGAGAGGGTCGTTGAAACCGACGATTCCATGATGGAGAGCTACCTTGCTGGCGAAAGCCTACCTGCTGAAAGACTGGCCCAGGCCTTGGTGAAGGCGGTAGCTGGGTGCACGTTGGTACCCATCGTCTTTACTAGTGCAAAGAAGTTGGTCGGGATCCAGGAGCTGTTGGATCTGATCGTCAGGCTTGTGCCATCTGCAGCAGCAAGGACTGTGGAGATGATCGACGGTCCTGAGCTCCAGGCAGACCCATCGGGGCCCCTGGCTGGCTATGTATTCAGGATCGGCTATGACCCAAAGTCGAACATGAAGTATACCACCATAAGGCTCTTCAGTGGTACCATCAGGCCAGACATGACCATAGTCCGCAATGACCAAAAAAAGGGATTCAGGCCAGGACATATACTTATCTCTCAAGGCCCGGAAAACCAGGAGGTTGAACAAGGTATAGCAGGCCAGATCATCACACTGGCCAGGGCAGAGGAGCTAAAGCTGGGAGACCTGATCCACGAAGGCAATATCTCCGGAAGGTTCCCCATACCGCCATTACCAGAACCCATGTATGCGTTGGCATTGGAACCTGCAGCCAGGGGCGACGAGCAGAAGATAAGTGGTGCCCTAGAGAGGCTCTGCGAGGAGGATCCGTGTCTGAAGGCCGTCAGGGACACCCAGACAAAGGAACTGGTCCTGTATGGGCTTGGCGAACTGCACCTTCGTGTGATGTTGGAGAGGATGGAGAGGAGGTTCAAGTTGGCGGTGAATACCAAAGAGCCTAAGATCCCGTACAGGGAGACGATCACCGCCAAGGCAGAGGGCCATTATAGGCACAAGAAGCAGACCGGCGGCGCAGGCCAATTCGGCGAGGTATTCCTAAGGGTCGAACCTGCCCCAAGAAACAGCCAGCCTCCACTGCAGTTTAGCTGGGACATATTCGGCGGTGCGATCCCCAGCCAGTTTGAGCCTGCGGTCCTAAAGGGCATAAACGACGTGATGGAGAGGGGTGTTGTAGCTGGCTTCCCCATGCAGGACATCAAGGTCTCTGTATATGATGGCAAGCACCATCCGGTGGATTCAAAGGAGGTGGCGTTCAGGACCGCGGCAAAGGGGGCATTCATCGATGCGGTACAGAAGGCCAAGCCTGTCCTCCTGGAGCCCATAGTGAATATCGAGGTGACCGTGCCTGCGGAGAACATGGGTGACATAACCGGTGACCTGGCTGGCAAGAGGGGTAGGGTCCTAGGCCAAGAGGTCTTGCCAGGCGGCTACATAGTGATCAAGGCCCAGGTTCCGCTTGCAGAGGTCAGCCAATATAGCAGCCAATTGAAGAGTGTCACAGGCGGTAGGGGCAGTTATACCATGAGCTTCAGCCACTACGAGCCTGTGCCAAGCAATATCCAGGCCCAGATAGTGGCCCGTTATGCCAAGGAAAGGCAGCAGGAAGAGGAGGACTGATCCGGCCGAAAGGCCAAATGGCAGGAACAGGATGTCTCAACGGCTGTTAGAGATCGTCACCAGTTTGGGCAGGCCCCAGATAGCCGTTATTGGGGACCTGATGCTGGACGAGTATATGTTCGGCCAGGCCGAGAGGATAAGCCCTGAGGCACCTGTACCTGTACTGAGATTGCAGGGGACCGAATACCGGCCAGGCGGGGCTGCAGCAGTGGGCATGGATGTGGCCGCGTTGGGAGGCATATGCGCCTGCCTAGGCGTAGTAGGGGATGATGGGAATGGGCAGGTCCTATTGGACCTACTGAACAAGGCCGGGATCAATACCGATGGCATCCTTGTCTGCAAGGATCGCCCTACCACCACCAAGACCAGGCTTGTGGGCCTTGCCCAGCACCGACATCAACAGCAGTTGTTCAGGATCGACCAGGAATCCTCCGATCCCATCGAGCCACAGATCGCCAGCAGGATCCTCCAGGTCTTTCGCAGGATGGTCAACCAGATCAAGGCCGTCTGTATCGCAGACTATGGCAAGGGTCTGGTAGGTAATTGGCTTTGCCAGCAGGTCATCAATATATCCAAGAGGCATGGTGTGCCGGTCCTGGTAGACCCTTGCCTAAAGGCTGATTGGAAAGCGAGATATAGTCATGCACATTGTCTGATACCGAATAGATATGAGGCAGGCGCTGCAACCGGCACGCCTATCACCAGGGTTGACGACTGCAGACCGGTTGCAGAAAGGTTGATCCAACAGCTGGATATCGAGACACTGGTGATAAAGCTCGACAAGGATGGCTCCTATCTGCAAGTGGCAGGCGGTCCTGGCAGGCATATCCCCACAAGGGTCAGGCAGGTCTATGACGTAACTGGCGCAGGCGACCAGGTCATTGCCACTATGGCGGTTGCCAGGGCAGCAGGGGTGGATTGGCAGCAGGCAGTGGAGTTGGCCAACATAGCAGCAGGTATAGAGGTCAGCAGGTTTGGGGTCTGTTCAGTCACGATCGAGCAGATCATCCAGGATATCCTTACCAACCAATCCCAGCCTTCCAGCAGCAGCCTGGTGGAGAGAAAGGTACTGCCGTTGGATCAACTGCTCAAGGAGCTGGGATGGCGAAGGCGGATCGGATACAAGGTGGTATTCACCAATGGCTGTTTTGACCTCCTGCACAGGGGCCACATAGAATACCTGGCGTTCTGCAAGAGACAAGGACATGTCCTGGTCGTGGGGCTCAACAGCGACAGCTCCGTCCGCCTGATTAAGGGGCCTGACAGGCCTATCAACAGCCAACAGGACCGCGCTGCATTGCTTGCTGCACTGGAGGCAGTGGACTTTGTGACCATATTCGACCAGCCAACCCCCCTTGCCTTGATCGAGACCATCAGACCTGACGTACTAGTCAAGGGCCGCGATTGGGAGAAGAAGGGGGTGGTCGGTGCGGAGCTGATAACCAGTTATGGCGGCAAGGTGGTCCTTGCCCCCATTGTGGAGGGCAAGAGTACCACCGCCACCATAGAACAGATAAGGGCCCTGGCAGATCCAACCGTGGTACAGACATGAGGTCCCCGATGGCACAGACCAGGTCCAACCAGTTTGGCAGCCGTATCGCACGATCGGTCAGCCAGCATAGGGCGATGCTGGAGAGGGCATTCGGGCCCGAGCAGTGCAGGGCCATTATCGCTGCTGCAGAGGCAATCCTGAATGTCTTTGCTAATGGCGGCAGGGTATTAGTATGCGGCAATGGTGGATCTGCTGCCGATGCCCAGCACATAGCAGCAGAGCTGGTCGGCAGGTTTGCGATCGCCTCAAGGTCACCCCTTCCTGCGATGGCCCTTACTGTAGATAGCTCGGTGCTCACCTCTATAGCCAACGACATGGGCTTTGAACAGGTCTTCAGCCGGCAGGTAGAGGCCTATGTCAAGGACCGCGATATCCTTTGGGCCATATCCACAAGCGGCTGCAGCCCGAATATCCTCGCCGCTGCCAATACAGCCAAGGCCATTGGCGCAAAGGTCTTGGCCTTTGTGGGCCAAGAGGATTGCCCCTTGGGCCAGATCAGCGACATATGCCTGGCAACAGGGCCTGGACCTACCTGCCACATCCAGGAGATGCACCAGATCGCCTATCATATCGTATGCGACTTGATAGACTCCAGTCTGGCAGAAACAGATAATGGCTTGGCCATGAAACGGTGATCGTAGACATGCAAGTAAGACAAGACGATACCGGCAATGCCTCATCCTCTCAGCCCGCACTCCAGTTGCCCACTGGACCAGCCCCTCAGTTGCCACAGCAGAGCGATTACAGACTCACACGGGTACTTGCAGGCATGACCCAGGCCATCTCGCTGGCATCTGTGGCTATTGGCTGTTGGTGGTTCCTGGTCCAGGACAGGGACCGACAGGACATCATCGTAGTCCTGTGTTTGGCTGCCGTATTCCAGTTGATGGCCTTGACATTACATCTGTCTGATCGGACATAGGTCTATCGCGATGACTATGCTGCCATTGGAAGGTCACAAGGACGATAGCAGGTCGCTTATGCAAGTGTGTCCTGCCATTCAGACGGATCGCCTCAAATGAGGGGGATTCTTGCAGATTGGATCCTCTTTGTCATCGCGGCCTATCTGCTAGGTTCTGTACCCTTTGCCTACATACTAGCAAAGGCCCATGGTATAGACCTACGTACCATAGGTTCTGGCAATATCGGCGCAACAAACCTATCAAGGGTCCTTGGCAGAAGATGGGGGTATGTGTGTTTCTTCCTGGATATGCTAAAGGGCCTGGTGCCGATGTTCGCGGCCAGGGCCTTGCTGGTCAGCTCATGGCAAGGGCACGGCATGCCTCAAGGCCAGATACTAGCCATGTGGCTTGTCGTTGGTGCAGCGGCAGTGGTAGGACATGTACTGCCGATCTATCTGGGTTTCAGGGGCGGAAAGGGTGTTGCTACCAGTTTTGGTGTGGCATTGGGCCTGTGGCCATACTATACGATCTGTGCGATCATTACGCTGTGCATATGGGTGGCGGTCTTGCTCTTGTGGCGATATGTCTCGGTGGCAAGCATAGTCGCGGCGGTGAGCTTCCCGGTGATATTGCTGGCAGCCATTGCCATCCTGCCAGGTTGGGAATTCAGGGGATTGTGGCCTATAGAGGCAGTGGCAGCGGTAATAGCGGCTGTCATAGTCATACTTCATAGGGCCAACATCAGAAGGCTCATGTCAGGTACAGAACACCGCATAGGGGCCAAGTAGTACCTCTTGCCCAAGCGAGGATGTCCCATTATCCTTCGAACATGCGGACGAAGGTCTTAGACCTCAGCAAGTGTGATGATCTCCAGGCGGCAATTGCCGAGGCGGCCGCCATCGTAGAGGCTGGTGGTCTTGTTGCATTTCCCACCGAGACCGTCTACGGCCTTGCCTGCCGGGTAAGGGCCGATTGTCTAGAAAGGCTAGATCTTGTAAAGGGAAGGCCATCCGACAAGCGATATACCCTTCACATCGGCGATAGGGCATCCTTAAGAAACTATCTGCCACATCTGCCATTAAAGGCACGCAAACTTATAGATAAGGCATGGCCTGGCCCATTGACGGCCGTGTTTGAACTGGAGCCACAGATCCTCGAGCAACAGCAGGCAAGGCTTGGCAAGGAGGTTTTCGATCTATTGTATCGTGATTATAGCATAGGGATCCGCTGTCCAGATCATGCCATAGCTAGTGCCTTGTTACGCCAGACAGCATGTCCTGTTGTTGCCCCTAGCGCGAATCCAACCGGTCTTCCCGCCCCTAGCGATGCACAGGCGGTCTTGAGTTATCTGGACGGCCAGATAGACCTGGTCCTGGATGGTGGACCATGCAGATATGGCCAGTCCAGTACTGTGGCCCGTATAGGCGCAAGAGGTATCGAGGTCTTGAGGGAAGGGGCCTACACAGCAGGCCAGCTCCAGACCTGGTCCAGCGTGACCATATTATTCGTCTGTACCGGCAATACATGTAGAAGTGCGATTGCAGAGGGCCTGTGTAAGGCCTATCTGGCCAAGAGGTTGGGCTGTGAGGTTGACCAGCTTGCCATTATGGGCTATAGTGTGATGTCTGCCGGGGTTATGGACCTGGCAGGCATGACGGCCAGCAACGGTGCAAAGGCTGCCTGTGCTGCACGGGGTGTAGACATCAGCGGCCATAAGAGCCAGGCCTTGACTGAGTCAGTGATCCAGGCCAGCGACCTGATCTTTGTGATGGATCAGTCGCATCGGCGCGCGGTCTTGGACCTAGAGCCGACTGCAGCAGACAGGTGCTTGCTGCTTGACGACAAAGGCCCAATTCCAGACCCTATAGGCCAGTCTGCCGAGGTCTTCGAGCGGTGTGCGACCCAGATCGAGGCAGCTATAGAAAGGAGAATCAGAGAGTTGGTACTATGAAGGTGGCAATTGGCAGCGACCACAGAGGGTTCCGGATAAAAGAGCTCATAAAGCCTATCATCACCCAGCTCGGCCATGAGCTGGTAGACCTCGGCACAAACAGTGAGCAGCCTGTGGACTACCCAGACATTGCATATCAAGGTGCCATGGCTGTATCAAAAGGCCAGGTAGACAGGGCGATCTTGATATGTGCAACAGGTATAGGGATGTGCATTGCGGCAAACAAGATCCCAGGTGTGCGGGCCGCCTTGTGCCATGACGAGTTCACTGCCAGTGTCTCTAGGGGGCACAATGATTCCAATGTGCTCTGCATACCTGCAGACCAGATAGGCAAGGTAGTACTCAGGAGGATGGTGGAGGCCTGGCTGAATACCGAGTTTGCAGGTGGCAGGCATGAAAGGAGGCTAAAGAAGATAGCGGCCATCGAGCAAGGCATCGACCCTGGTACTATCACCTGACAAGACTTCTATCTACCAGGAGCGATCCTACACCTTTGGTCATGAGTGTGCGGAGGCGACCTGCCTCCATCACTATGGCCTCCACCCCAACAAGCTGCTCTGCCAGTTGCAGGCCTGCCGTCGAACCCAAGACCATGATCGCAGTGGATAGCCCATCTGCTGTAGTGGCATCTAGGGCTATGACAGTGACACTGGCAGGTGCATCTGTAGGACGGCCTGTCCTAGGATCTATGATGTGGCTATATCTTCGCCCCTTTATCTGTTCGAATCTGTAGTAGTGGCCGCTAGTAGCAACCGCCTGTCCTGTGAGCCTCAACGCCATGGCGATACCATCTTGCCCAGAGACCTGTGTTGGATCCTGTACCCCAATGGTCCAATATCTGGCCCTGCCAGGTGGCCTGCCGAAACAACGGATGTTGCCACCTATATCGACCATGCCACCCAAGGCCCCCCGCTCTTGCAGGACCTGGATGGAACGATCTACCGCATAGCCCTTGGCTATGCCGCCTAGGTCCAGCGACATGCCTTCTACTGCAAAACGGATCGTCCGTGTGTTTGGGTCCAGGATCAGCCTCTCAAAACCCACCCTCTGTAAGGCCTGGCCGATCTGCTGGTCTGTGGGAAGGCGATCTTCCGTGCCTGCCTGTCTCCACAGGGCCACAAGAGGCCCCACCGTCACGTCAAATGCACCCCCGCTGACCCTGCTTATCTCTAATGCCCTTTGTATGAGCTCAAAGAGCGGTCCTGGCAAGACCACCGGATGATGAAAGGCCTGTGCGTTGATCTGAGAAAGAACCGAGTCGGGCCTGTGGAAGCTCATCATGGCCTCTATGTCTTGGTGCTGCTCAAAGGCCGCCTCTATGCAGGCAAGGGCCGTTGCCCTGTCCCTCGCCACAACTACTACCCGACCAAAGGTGCCCATGATCGGGCGCTGTCCACTATCAATGGTCATTGGCCCGATCTTGCCAAGCAAACCTATCACCAACAGCCCAAATACAATCGCCCCCACCACTATGGCCAAGGCGATGGTCCTATTGCCTGTTTGGTGTGTCTGCCCGTACGGCATGGCCGTATAATTAGACCATGAGGCATACAAGGATTGAAGATCTGACACCCGTACTTGAACGGTGTTTTTTCGATAGGGTCATCAAGCCAGGCCGATACATCGGCGGCGAGGTGAATCAGGTCCGCAAGGATCTGTCCTCTTGCGACGTCCGGATCGCATTGTGCTTTCCAGATGTGTACGAGCTAGGCATGTCTTATAACGGGATGGCCATCCTGTATTGGATACTCAATCAGATGGATGGCGTAGCGGCTGAGAGGGTCTTTGCACCATGGATAGATGCTGAACAGGTCCTCAGATCCAGCCGGATCCCCCTGTTTACATTGGAATCAAAGGCCCCTGTGGCCGGCTTTGACATAGTTGGATTTAGCCTGACCACCGAATTATGCTATACGAATGTCCTGAATATGCTGGACCTGGCCGGCCTGGCCATACACAGTAAGGACCGCTCAGAGCACGATCCAATTGTGATTGCTGGCGGGGGCATGGCACAGTGTGCAGAACCAATGGCAGGATTCATAGATGCATTCATATTGGGCGATGGGGAACAGGCCGTTGTGGAATTAGTACATCTATTCCGGCAATGCCGTTCGGCCGGCATGGGCAAGCGCGGCCTTCTGGCCGAGCTTGCCAGGCGGTTCCAGTGGGCATATGTGCCCTCTCTTTGTGATCCGCAATACCAGGGCAACCGACTGGTGGCGATCAGGCCAAGTACCCCTTGCATATCCGTATACAGGCAAGCTGCTGTAGTCGAGGACCTGGACACTGCACCAGTGCCTACAAGGCCAATCGTCCCTTTTGTCCAGGCCATCCATGAGCGGATAAACCTCGAGATCATGCGCGGCTGTCCTGGAAGGTGCAGGTTCTGTCAGGCAAGCTTCTGCAAGAGGCCCATAAGGCTCCGTAGCCCGCAGACCATCCTGCGGCTGGCCAAGGAATGCTATCGCTCTACAGGCCTGGAGGACATCTGCCTGTTAAGCCTTTCTAGTGCGGACTACCCTGGTCTGGCAGATCTAATAAGGTGCCTAAATCAATACTTCCAGCCCCTACATGTGGGGATCTCTGTCCCAAGTCTGAGGGTTGATAGGGGTCTGGTCGGTGTACCTGAATTGGTAGCATCAGTCCGCAAGTCAGGTCTGACCATGGCGGTGGAGGCTGCCTCGGAACGACTCAGGGCGGTCATAAACAAACCGATCCGTCAGGAGGACCTCTTTGCTGCAGCCCAGGCTGCCTATGATGCAGGTTGGCACCGGCTGAAGCTCTACTTCATGGTAGGCCTGCCTGGGGAGACCGAGTCTGAGGTCAAACAGATCGTGCACCTAGCAGCAGGGCTCTCCAGCCTTAGATCGGGCAGGCCTGGCCACGTTGCATGCACGGTTAGCTGGTTTGTCCCAAAGCCGCACACACCATTCGCTTGGCTAGGTCAGGTCCCTAGATCATATCTGGAGCAGGCAAGGTCCTGGATCCTGGCAGAGAAGGCGAGATTGAGGCCCCATAGTCTCACGTTCAGGTTCCATAATATCGATCGCAGCATACTTGAGGCGGCCCTGGGGCGGGCCGATAGGACCGTTGGATCAGTAATAGAGACTGCCTGGAGGTCTGGGGCCAGGTTCGACCTATGGGATGAGTGCTTCAGCCCTCAGGTCTGGAGGGATGCGTTTGCCAGCAAAAGAATGGATCTAGAGGCCCTTGCTTCAAAGGCATTCACTACAGACCAGTTCCTCCCTTGGGAGCACCTGGGAGGGCCGCAAAAGGGCTATCTCCTGCAGCACCTTAAAGAGGCCATGGAATTGGCAGGACAGCAGCAGGCTTGGTCCTAGAAACCTTCTGGCTTCAAGATCTGCTCTAGAAAAAGCCAGATCTTGTAAACCCATCCCTGCAAGATGTCGATACGGGACGCTAGAGGCCAGACTGAGGTAGTCTGCCGGCATGGTTGGTCTTCTCTTGTGATGAGGAGAACAGATGAAGAACTCTAGGCCAGTATTGTTGGTTGAAGATGACAGCATCGATGCAATGACCGTACGGCGGGCATTCAGGGACCTGAAGGTGACCAACAGGCTGGACCACAGGCTCAATGGGGAAGAGGCATTGGCGTATCTGCGAGACCCCAGCAATCAAAGGCCCTGTGTGATCCTGCTCGACCTGAATATGCCCAGGATGAACGGCATCGAGTTCCTCAAGGTTGTCAAGGCTGATCCGCAGCTCAAGACCATACCGGTGATCGTCTTGACCACCAGCCACGAGGAACAGGATGTGGTAGAGAGCTTTAAGCTCAGTATTGCAGGGTACATAGTCAAGCCCGTGGACTACAAGAAGTTCGTGGAGGCTATCAGGACAATAGATCTCTATTGGACGCTCAGCGAATTGCCAAATGGAGAAACTGGGGTGGAAGATGAGTCAGTACAGTCCTCTGTTGTTGGTAGAGGATGATCAGATCGACGCCCTGACCATAAAAAGGGCGTTGGCGGATCTGGGGTTGGACGAGTGCCTAGTACACGTTAACAATGGTGTTGATGCATTGGACTACCTTAGGAGGATGTTGCCTGAGGTACCAAGATTGATCCTCCTAGACCTGAACATGCCCAAGATGAATGGGCATGAGTTCCTCAAGGAGCTAAAGTCTGACCTGGATCTGCGGAGGATCCCAGTGGTAGTCCTGACCACAAGCAAGGAGCAGGCAGACATCAGCAGTACATTTCGGTCCGGGGTAGCTGGGTATATGGTCAAGCCCTTGGACTACTTCGACTTTGTCCGGGTTGTCCAGGCAATCACCCAGTATTGGCACCTATCTACCGTGCCTGCAAAGACCTAGTTTATTGGGCATTGGCATCATAGATGGCCTGTTGGCCAGTAGCCCTCGATTCACGGACCGTCTCGACCAAAAGTTGTAGCTGTGTGGTCAGATCTGAGACCGTCTGCTGAAGTTCCTTGTTGGTACGCTCGAGGTTCTGGATCTGGGCGATCCTGTCCCTCAATTGTCCCTCCAATGCCTGTGTCCTATCAGTAAGCTGCTTAACGGTGTTATCGGTCTTATTGGACTGCTGCCTTAACCTGCCGGCTTCGATCTTGGCCTGCTCCAAGGCCTGTTGGCTCTGATCCAATTGGCTTGCCATCTGCCTGAGCTGTTCGGTGCGTTCGTTTAGCAGTTGCTCGAATTCGTCCCTCTCTTGCCTAGCCTTGTCAAGTGCCTTTAGGGCACTGGCCAGCTCCAGCTCTGCCTTCTCTGCCCTTGCCTGCCAATCATGGGATTGCGGGCTATGGCGTCTGCAACAGATGCCAGGTAGTATCAGTGCAACAACGACGGTCAGTTGGACTATCAGTGTAGGTCTCATCATCAGTCCTTGATCCACCTGGCTTGCAACCGGTCGCTAATGTAAACAGGGCCCAGGAGACTGTCAATTTTCTAGTTGCAAACTCTACAGGGATTAGGTATGCTTTATATCTCAGGTCGATAGCAAACAGGAGGATACGGCCGAGATCGTCCGGTAGGATCCAACAACCATTATCCTCCACCAATAAGGATTTGAGATATGGCAGACCAAGAACAACAAGACAAGACACCCTTGACCAAGGAAGAGCTCGAATACTTCCGGTCATTGTTGATGCAAAAGAGGCAGGAGATCCTCTCGAATGTAAAGGCTATGGAAGAGGAGACACTCAAGCGGGAAAGGACAGACCTTTCCAACATGCCGTTGCACATGGGCGACATAGGCTCAGATACGTTTGAGTTGGATAATGCCCTGACCCTGGTTGATAGCGAGCGGCAGCTCTTGGAAGAGATAGACGAGGCCCTCGAGAGGATCGAACAAGGCACATACGGGATATGTTTGGGTAGCGGCAGACCTATAAGCAAAAAGAGGCTCCAGGCCATCCCTTGGACCAAGTACAGCATCGAGTACGCCACCGAGATGGAGCGGTCTGCTCCAAACAAATCAGTGCCAAGGACCGCCCCACCTCCTCCATATCCTGATGAGGATGCTGCTTAGACTTGATTGAGCATGGTCGCCAGCATAAGCTGGCAGGCCATGGAAGTAGGGAGGGATCAACTTGACTTATCGGGCCCTGTGGTAATCAGGGCGCCGCTTGTCATACCGGCCATCTGCCTGGCCATAGGGATCTGTGCCTGGCATCTGTGGCCCGGTGCTTCTAAGTACCTGCTGGTACCGATCGGGCTCTCTGGGCTTCTATCCGCCTACACCTTCAGAAACAAGGCCTGGTTTGGTGTCTTGATCCCTTGCGCATGTGTATTCTTCTGCCTGGGCATGATCAGGGCCAGGCATGCAAGGCTGACCGGCCACGACCACATCTCTAGATTCCTCCGTGATAGACCCCAACTTACGATCCTAAAGGGCATGGTTTGGGATGGGCCAACGGTGCAGGAAGGTAGGTGGGCATTCGAAGATCTATTCCCATGGCCTGCCCCTATCAGCCTTACCTTGCAGGTCAACCAGATAGCTACATCAGCAGGCATCCTGCCCTGTAAGGGCCTAGTACGCGTATGGGTCCACCAGACACAGAACAGTAACCAGCCTCAGGACCTGCTTGATACCATAAGGCCTGCAGACATGATCCAGGTCTGTGGTTGGCTCCAGCAACCAATAACTGCCACAAACCCCGGGCAATTCGACCTGGCCAGGTACCTGCAGACCAGGGATATCCAGGCGGTAATGACCGTCAAGTCCAGCTCTGGTATAGAGAAGCTCGACACCTGCTGGTTGGGCTGGCCGCTAAGGTCAATTGCGTGGCTGCGGCAGATGGCAGCCACAAGCCTGGCTGGCGGTTGGCGCGGGGATAAGGATGGACTGAGTCTGGTGCAGGCCCTGGTCCTGGGCACCAGGTCAAGGCTGGATGGCAAGGCCTATCAATCCTTCAGGAACACAGGCCTTGTCCATTACCTGAGCCTTTCTGGACTACACTTCGGCATAGTTGTCGGGACCGCATGGTCTGCAGGGCACCTATTTGGCCTGCTACGCCGGGCCAGGGCAGGGGTCTGCCTGCTGGTTGCAGGCCTCTATCTACTACTGATACCGCCCACTGCCCCAACCCTACGTGCGGCAATCATGGTGACTGTCCATTGCACCGCGATCCTCCTGCGTAGGCAGGGATACCTGCCCAACACCCTGGCCATGGCCGCGATCATCTTGCTGCTGGCAAACCCACAAGAGCTATTCAATCCAGGCTGGCAGCTATCCTTCGCATGCCTCCTGGGCATAGTGATCATCACGTCTGCCCTGCAGCAATGGCTCCAACCCTTCGCTTCCGGACAGCCAGGGGATGCGTGGCTAGTAGTCCCTTCCCGCCTGATTGCGTGCTTGGTCGCACTTGTCACCGTAGGGATAGGGGCATTTGTCGGCAGTGCAGGTATCGTCCTCTATCACTTCCACAGGCTCAATGGCTTGTCGATCCTGTGGACCGTATTGACCTTCCCATTGGTCTGGATCCTGATAGTACTTGGGTTGCTGAAGGTATTGGCCTGCCTGTTCATGCCGGCCTTGGGCCAGGTCTTCGCTGTGATACTGGAGGCCCTTGCACAGGTCTTGTTGTGGTTGGTCAGGCACATAGCCGACCTTGACCTATTCGCTATCCATGCAGGTAACCTTGGTCTGGTCCCTATCGTGGCCTATTACCTGGCCATCGGCCTTCCATCCATGGGGACCTGGCTAAGGCCGCGCCTGCGGATCGGCCTGGCCGCGACCTTTGGTTTGCTCTTTGCCTGCCAGCTGGTATACGGCCATCTGCTCCGCACCTTCAACAAGGACCTGTCAATCACCTGCCTTGACGTAGGCCACGGCCAGGCCGTGGTGATACAGGCCCCTGGCAACAGGAATATCTTGGTGGACGCAGGTTCCCTGTACCTGCGCAATAGCGGAGGCCGCCTGATCGTGCTTGCACTGGAATCCATGGGCATAGGAAGGCTAGATGCGGTCCTGCTAAGCCATATGGACATAGATCATGTCAATGGCCTGCCGGAGGTTCTGTGGGCTGTTAAGACCAAGTACCTGTATGCAGACCTGGATGAAGGCGATGCTAGCAAGATCATACGGCAGGCATGCAATCAGACCCATGTGCCGATACGGCCACTGCGCGGCCTTTCCACAGTCTATCCTGGTAGCTTGGACCTGCAGGTCATATGGCCGCCAAGCGAAATGGACCTATCAAACCTGGCCGACAATGATCGCTCCGCTGTGATCCTGATCCGGTTTGCAGGCAGGTCTATATTGCTCTGTTCGGACATCGAGCAGGCCGCACAGGACCGATTGCTACAGGATTGGCCTGATCTGAGGGTAGACATCCTCTTGATGCCCCACCATGGCTCGCCAAAGACGACCATGCCAGGGTTTCTAGATAGACTGGGCCCGCACATACTGCTTTGTAGTTGCGACCAGGAACAGGCAGATAGGCTGCTTACCGAACCTATCGTCTCCAGCAGGCAGGTATTCTGCACAGGCAGATCCGGCGCATTAACCACCCATATCAGGCACACCGGGGATATCCAGGTCCAGACATTCCTGAAAGGCCCAAGTTCAGCGCCTTGAAAGGGACCTTAAGGCCCTCTTGGCCATCCGATTGCCAGGGGCGAGCCTAAGGGCCTGTCTGTACTGTAGCATGGCCTCTTGTGTCAGGCCTGCCTGCACGCATGTCGAGGCATACATCAGTACGGTAGGCAGGTGATCAGGGAACTGTGTTACTGCTGCCCTCAGGTGCTGTAGTGCGGTCTGGATATCCTGTTGGGCCAAGGCCAGGTATGCATAAAGACGGTGGATATACCAATCGTTCGGGTCAGCGGCCAATGCCGCCTCATACAGCCTTGCGGCGGCCTGGACCTGCTGCTGGGATAGGCCATCCATAGCTGCCTTTACCTGCCTGGCCTTGAGGGCCTGGACCTGGGCATGGTCTACCTGATCGAGAAATGGTGGCCTACTGGTGGTCTCCAGGATCCCTGCCGCGATCTGGGCCTGTGCAAATGGATTATAGGCAAGGCCTTCGGCACATTGTTGGAGCGAGGGAGTGTTAGTGTTGGACTCCAGTGCCAGGCACTGCTGGACCAAAGGCAACAGGCAAGCAGCAATCTTGTAGTCCCCATCGAATGTCAGGTGCACATGATCGTGGAAGTACTGCCCACCTGGTATCACCTGGCCATCCTCGGTGAATCGACCCTCTATGTCTGCCAGGATGACCGTACCATCTGCGAACCCCTTGGCCAGATCCCTTATGACCCCATTGACCTTACTATCAGACCTAAATGCCAGTGCATCCAGGTCGCAGGCAAGTTGGTAATGTCTGAGGGCCTCTTGCACCTGGCCCTGCCTTGCAAGGCACCTTGCCAGTCTGTAGTGCAGTTCCGCAAGGCGGTCATCTATCCTGGCTGCGGCCTGATATAGCTCTATGGCCTTGGCAAGTTCACCGGCTCTTTCCATCCTTGTGGCACCTTCGTACTTGGCCTGCCAGTCCGCCAAGGCTGCCTGCCCAAGCCCGTGTTTGTGCATGGAACCGAATGGGGGGCAATCCGCAAGATTGACCGCCACCGTGCAGACTATCACCTTTGCGCCGGCATCCCTAGCAAGGGTACAGATGGATTGGAGGTTCTTACGTAGCCTATCGTATACTGCCTTGCGTCTGGGATCGGAGAAGGCCACATACTGCCTGCGGAAGTATGCCATATCCTGCCTATTTGTGCCAGGGGCAGGCAGGATCCTGGTCAAGAACTGCCCGATGGCAAGCTGACAGATACTGCGACGAAGGCCTGTCACCAACAGACCCAGCCTGCCCCTTGCACCATATAGGCCTACAACCTCATTGTTGCCTATGTAGAGGATGACTACATCTGGCTCCAACTGCATCAGGTCCCTCGCTGCTACTGCCAATATGGTAGAGTCCACCCCCCTCAAGGCAGCATTGATCAGCTCAATATCTACCTGGGGGTTGGTCTTCTTGAGCATAAACTGCAGGATCCTACAGAATCCAAACGCAGGCTCTGGGGTCCCTTGTGCGGCAGACTCACCTAGGATCAAGATCCGCTTGGTATTGGCAGGCTTCTTGACCGAGGCCTTAAATGGTAGGATCTTCCCTGCTGCCGCCTGGCCGCTGTAGAACTGTCTGAGGAACTGCTGGTTAGGGACAAAGTACCTCTGGTCGGCCGTCTTTATTAAGAAGCTGGCTGGTACATACAGACCAGCCAGACGCAGACCCACCTCTGCAAGACCAACAAGGGATCCCAGGCCTGCAAGCAGGATGGCCAACAGCCTAAGGTAATAAGACCAGCGGACCTGATGGTCACGCAGATGGACCTGCTTGTGCCTGTGTCTTGATCTGTGTCCCACAATGCAAAGGGCCCAGGCAAGTAGGCCTGGGCCCTTGGAGTTCTAACGGCAATCGTGCCTTATTGCAATGGTGTGGTGTCCATCATCCACTGCTCGATCATCATCGCATAGTCGATGAAGTCCATCACACAATCGCCGTTGAGGTCACCCATACTGCGGACGCCTGTAACGCAGGCACCTGGCTCGGACAGACTGGTGTCATCTGGCCCTACCAGGTAGTGCCTGGCGATCTCTGCAGCACTGAGCGCGGTATCCCAGATCCTGAACTCATTGATGGCACCTACCAGCAATGGGTCATTCCACTGGGACCTGCCGATCCAGTTGTTGTTGTCGGTCAACTGGCTCAGCTTCATGTGCAGGGTGTTGCGGCCCATGATCACGCCATTGTAGTAGAGCTTGGCCAGACCGCTGACCTCATCCCATACCACCGTCAGGTTGGCCTCCTGATTCAGTGGCAGGATGTAGTTGGAGGATGGCCTGGGATCTACCTGCTTCTCTATTGCGCCACTCTCTGGCGTGATAGGCTTCTTGTATGCAAACCTTGCCGCCGTATTACCCCATGTCCTTGTTGACAGGAAGATGTAGGCGGTATTGTTTGCACTGGGCGACTTGTTCTCGCCCTGATCGCTGGTCCCAAAGTCAAATATCCTCTGCCATAGCTGTGCACCCATGGGTGTGACCCATGTCTCGATCGTAAACTGTGTCATCAAGCTGGAGGTCATGATCCCATTGGGTAGATCCACATAGTCACCAGTGCCGGAATTGGATGTCTGGCCGCTGTTGCCGAACAGGAGCTTACCGTCCTGGAAGACGGCATTGCCGGTCTGGTTGATCAGCATGCCGTCCCATTCCTCACCGCCAACCACGTCCTGGATGAAGGTCATTAGATCTACATCCTCATCATTGAACGTGTACCTGTGCACAAGGCCGTGTGTAACGTCCAGCAATGCATCTGGCGAGACGGAGTCACCTGACCTGCAGTAATACAGGCCCTCATCTGCCTCCGTAACTGCAGCAATCGTCAGGCTCGTGCCGTCACCTACCTTCTCGCCAGACTGCTTGTACCACTCATACGTGAATGTCCACGGCTTCATGGATACGGCGGTGGCCCTGAGGGTTGCAGAATTGCCCACTATGGCAGCGGCATTGGTGACACTGGTGAATGTGACCTTGTCCGGTGCCACATCCTCCAGCACATACTGGCCGTCAACGACTGTTATGGTCGGACCGATCGGGTCCGGACCAGTCCAACCTACAGAGGCATTATCGCCACCAGTACCTTCCCTCATGACTAGATAGAAGGCATACCTCTGGCCTGCCTGCAGTGTCACTGGAGCGGACTTCTGTGAGGCAAACTTGCCCCATTGATTTGCGCTTGTCCACCCTGTCACCGAGCAGATGGCCACTGCCTTTGCTATGTCTGCATCAGGAGAGAGGGCAAAGATGCTGTCGTCGTCACTGGCCACATAGAATGTATACTCGCCATCTGCTGGTGGGACGATCCAGCCGGTGACATAGCCGACATAGTAATTGGCCGTATAACCGGTACTGGCGTCGGTCCACTCGATCTTTGCCAACGGGACCGTCGCGTCTGGTGCCTTACCGCTGCGTACAACATCGAGGGCCGCGGCACCTGAACCGACGTTGGTATTCTGCCAACGATACATGGTCACCGCCTGCGCCGCCATGGCGATGACCAGGGCCATCAAAAGACTCATTACAAATAGCCTTCTCATAATGGTTCCTCCTAACAAGAGGCTTACGTTAGAACTACGATAGACTCGATACCAACACTGATCCTCTGTACCTACCTACTCGTATCACCTCCTTTCTCCCCCAGGATTGCTGCTGGTCTTGCCGAAAACAGGTGCCATTTGACGTCAAACCCTTCGTACCGTACTGCCCAAGACCTCTACCAGTGCCAATCGCAACGAGCGACTGGCCTATGCTCATCCTTATCGGCAAGACCCGCGCAGCGCTTAAAGTATTCATACGGGGTTCCCTAGAAAGCCAAATCTTGCTCGTTGAACTACAGACGTGGACAGGCCTAGTCCGGAGGACCCACAACAGGACCTGTACCAAGGTCCGAAAGACCAGTGGCTTACAATCCTGAAAAGGCCCATTTACCCAAGCCTCCGTTTCCAGCGATACAAACTACCTTTCCGGCCTAGGCAACTGCTTCTGAGCACACCTAAAACCGGCCATGCTTTAAACACATATTCTAGGTCGTTCCTCACACCAACGCAATAGCAAATGAAGGTTTTTTTAGGACCGCCAAGAATCTGAACCCTAGGGATCTAGACGGCAGATCTATCTTGTTGTATCCGCGGAAGACCACCAGGTATACTGCAACAGACCTATGCTGCCATCTACAAGGAGACCGTGGATCTGGTTGACCCTGGCCGTTTGCCTGTGGCCTTGGTCAGAAGGCATATTGGTCGGGGATGCAGGCAGCCCCCTAGACCTCAGCTTCTATAGCCCCCCTCGCAACTACGTGCTCCCCCCTGCCACTGAGCAAGGGCCCCGTAACGTGATCCTTTTTATAGGCGATGGGATGGGATTTGGGCAGGTGACCGTGGCCAGGATCAGGGCTGGCGGACCTGACTGCAGGCTATGGATGGATACGATGCCGGTCACAGGGATCGTGCTGACGCACTCTGCCAATAGCCTGGTGACCGATTCTGCTGCAGCATCCACTGCCATGGCATGTGCCATAAAGACCAACAATAACATGATAGGCAGGGATCCCAATACCCAATATAGGTCCATCCTTGAGGCCGCACGCCAGATGGGCCTGCGTACCGGGCTGGTTGTGACAAAGAGCATCACCGATGCCACACCCGCAGGCTTTGCCTCACATGTCAGGCACAGGGACATGCAAGCTGTCATAGCCGTACAATTGCTGGCAGCCAGGCCGGACGTCCTGCTTGGGGGAGGCAAGGCCTACTTCCTGCCCAGGGGTGTATCTGGAAGCAAGAGGCGGGATAGGCGTGACCTGTTTGAGGAGGCAAGAAGGGCAGGCTACAGCTATATCGAGGACCTTTCGCAGGCAGGAGAATGCTATCACATGCTCTTGGGCCTTTTTGCCATGGACGCCATGACTACCAAGACTCCTGAACCATCCATCGCCCAGATGACCAGTGTGGCGATCCAGGTCCTGGATGCCTCAAGGGACTGCAATGGTGTCAGTATAGATAGGCCTGGCTTCTTCCTGATGGTAGAGGGCAGCCAGATAGACACTGCCTGCCACAACAACGATCTGAACCAGATGGTCAGGCAACTACTGCTATTCGATATGGCAATCAAGGTAGGCCTGGAGTTTGCAGCCAGTGATGGCCGAACCCTGGTCTTGGTAACTGCAGACCATGAGACAGGAGGCCTCCAGATAATACCTCCGCCAAGCAAGTCTGGTACAAGCGACGAGGATGAGATCCAGCCAACCAGGCAACTGCATGTGGTCTGGACGAATAAGGCACATACAGGCCTGCCAGTACCTCTGTATGCCTATGGGCCAAGGGCAATCCTTTTTACAGGCCTGCTGGACAACACCCAGATCCCCAAGAGGCTGTGCCAATTGCTTGGGATCGGGCCTGTGCCCGCACCCCTCCAGCTGGTCTCCAGCCCCTAGCCTCTGTATTGCACCACTATCTCAACCCTGCGGTTCTTGGCCTTGCCTGCAGCGGTCGTATTGGGGGCCACAGGCCTTGCAGGCCCACAACCTGCAGCCATCAGGTCTGCCTCAGGTATGCCATGCTCTATCAGGTACCTGGTCACTGCCAAGGCCCGCTCTGTTGAGAGCTCCCAATTGTCCTTCCAAAGGTCCTTTGTCTTTTGGATGGGATCCGAGTCGGTATGGCCTATCACGATGATCTTCTTGCCAGAGTACTTTTGCTTCAGTGTGGAGATGACCTGATCCAGCTCCTTTATGGTAGCGCTCTTGAGTGTGGCCCTACCTGGGTCAAACAACAAGGAATCAGATACGGTAACGGTTATGGTACCTGCCCCTGTATCCACGCTGACTGGCAGATTCCCAAAACCAGCCTTGCTGGGATCCCGCTTCATGGCCTCTAGTTGCCTGGTCAGTTCCTCTATGGTCTGCTGATCCTGGGCCACCCGCTGGGTAAGCTGCTCCTTCTCTTGCTCTGCCTTCTGATACCTGGCCTTCAGGTTCTCATGTTCTACGTTGAGGTATTCATAGCGATGGCGGTAGTTAGTGCAGCCAGCCAATAATGAGATGCCCAGGATACCTGCAAGGACTCCAACCTGTCTTAAGGTAGCGGCGAACATGACGTATCTCCTTATACCAGATCCTCTTCCTTTACTTTGCCCATGGCCCACCCAGTGCCAAGCCGAGGTGGTCTACCAGACTATCGTAGAAGATCATAACTACCACCGCAGCCATTGACAAGAATGGACCATACGGGATTTCGTGGATTTTTCTGTAAAGCATCTGGGCTGCTGCCCAAACCAACCCAAAGAATGGGGCAAGGAAGAATGCCAGTACCACCTGTGTAGGCCCAAGGACTGCACCGACCGCGCCCATCAGGTGTACATCGCCCAGGCCCATGGCCTCCCTGCCAAAGACCAGGGTACCCCCGATCCTTGTTGCCCAGACGAGGCCTCCACCCACAAGATAGCCTAGGATACTGCCAAGTAGGCCTGCAACTGGCTTGTAGAGCAGCAACCGCTGCCATAGTCCTGCAATCGGCGATAGGCCTGCCAGGCCCCAGGCAACCAAGGCCCCAACCCCCACGGGCCCAAGGAATGCCAACTCCCTTATCATCTCTCGCCTGTGGTCAGGCTGGTGGCCGTCAGGCAGGTCTGCCT
Organism: Sedimentisphaerales bacterium; assembly: GCA_029907605.1. Taxonomy (GTDB): domain Bacteria; phylum Planctomycetota; class Phycisphaerae; order Sedimentisphaerales; family Anaerobacaceae; genus DTPU01. The sequence goes on along the minus strand of JARYLO010000002.1, from coordinate 41,216 downwards.
GCTGATAGCTCCTGGCTATCCAGCCCTTATTCAGTGCGGCCAGTGAAAACCCCAATCCCAAGGCCCCACCCAATGCAATAGCGGCCATGCGGTCTGAGGCAACAGGCATCAAGGCCTGCCCTGCCATATGGTTTGCGACCACCAATGGCCAGATCGCAGAAGCTGCCAGACCTGCAGCGGTTATCACCCAACATATCTCCAGTGGGATTATGAATAGCTCCAGATCTACCGCGCTGGCAGCTAGTAGACCGCTGGCCAATATAAAATGACATCCGTAGACTAGCCAGCCGCCTGCCATCGGATCCGGCATGCCTTTGCGAAGCCCCTTCTGGAAGTACGCTATGTATAGGCCCAATGCCAGTAGACCTGTGATGGCCTCTACCACAACGTACCTGGCAGATATCCTACTATGGCAGTGCCTGCACCTTGCCCTGAGCACCAGCCAGGATACGATCGGGATATTGTCATACCAGGCGATATGCAAACCACATCTCGGACAGGCAGACCCAGGGCTGATGATGGACCTGCCCTTGGGCAGACGATAGATCACCACGTTCAGGAAGCTGCCCACGCAGCAACCAAATGCAAATATGAACGTATTTGCCAGCCACCCTGGTATTGCCACTGAGGTCCTTTCAGTGACTACGTAGATCCATCGCCCTTCCAGGCCCTTCTTACCATGCCTGTCAGTTGCATGGGCAGGCCGAATAGCTTGATAAACCCCCTTGCGTCCTCAGGGTTGTAGTCGGAGCCCATGGTGAAGCTTGCCAGCGAAGGTCTGTAGAGGCTATTGGGGCTGGTCATCCCCGCTACGGTGCAATGCCCTTTGAAGAGCTTTACCCTGACCTGTCCTGTGACAAACCTCTGCGTGGAGTCCACGAATGCGTCAAGGGCCTCCCTCAACGGACTAAACCATTGCCCGTAGTAGACCAGTTCTGCATATCTCTGTGCCACCAGGGCCTTGTAGTGCATGGTCTCCCTATCGAGGGTCAGGCTCTCCAGTGCCCTATGTGCCACGGTCAGTATGGTCCCACCAGGGGTCTCATACACACCCCTGGACTTCATCCCGACCAGGCGGTTCTCTACCAGATCCACCTGGCCTATGGCATGCCTGCCGCCGATCTGGTTAAGCGTCTCTATGAGTCTTACGCCATCTATGGCCTTGCCATCAAGCCTTAAAGGTATACCCTGCTCAAAATCTATTGAGACATATTCTGGCCTGTTTGGGGCCTTGGAGATCGGACGAGAAAGCACATAAAGGTCGTCCTTTGGCTCGTTGGCTGGGTCCTCAAGGTCCCCTCCTTCATGACTTATGTGCCACAGGTTGCGATCCCTTGAGTATATCTTCCTGGTAGTCTGCTCTATGGGTATGCGATGCCTCTTGGCATAGGCGATCGCTGCCTCACGGCTGGTCAGCTTGAAGTTAGGGTCCTTCCATGGTGCGATGATCTTCAGGTTCGGATCCAGTGCCATGTATGTCAGCTCAAAACGCACCTGGTCATTGCCCTTGCCTGTTGCACCATGTGCAACCGCACTGGCGCCCTCCTTGTGTGCGATCTGGACCTGATGCTTGGCTATCAGCGGCCTAGCTATACTGGTGCCAAGCAGATAGCCGTTCTCGTATACAGCTCCGGACTTGAGCAATCGCCACAGATATTCCTCTACAAACTCCTGCCGCAGGTCCTTCACGATAAACTTAATCGCACCGCTGGCCAGGGCCTTCTTCTGGATGCCCTTAAGCTCCTCGCCTTGGCCTATGTCTGCAGCAAAGGCGATTACCTGATAGCCATAGGTCTCCTTCAACCAAGGCAGGATCACGCTGGTATCCAACCCACCACTGTACGCAAGGACGACCTTCTGTGCCTTATTGGAAGCCTTCATTTCCTTAACTCCATCAAAGTGATCTGACAAACAATAAGGCCCGGATTATATCCGGGCCTAGAAGTTACTACAATCTTGGTCTTGTCTATGCCTGACTACAATACCTCGTTGACCAGGACATCGTCAAACAAGGCACCAGGGTTGGCATAGCAGTAGAGCCCTATAGTGCCACTGGTTATGGCAGCGTCCGTCACGCTAAAGACCTCACTGCCATCCACATAAACCTTTATCTGGGCATCTACTAGCAGGACGCTTATCTGGTAGACCTGACCTGCCGTGTAACTGGTGGTCTTGGATGCAAGCGTGGTAAACCTGCCGCCCTTGCACCTGACCAGGTACATGCCTGTAGGGCTCATGGCAAAGCGGTAGTAGTTGTTGCTATCCTTTACCCTGAACATCAGGCCTATGTCACCGCTCCCATCTGACCGCATAAGGACAGAGGCCTGATAGTTCTGCCAGGTACTACCAGCCGTGTAGTACACAAATGTCCCCCTCTTGGCAATGCCATCTGAGGCCCTGTAGATCCCTGAGGTCTGGGTCAACTGGCCTGCCTGGATGGACCAGGCACTGGGGCCTAGCCGGTTGCCCTGATCGACTATGGTCCAGCCATTGTAGTCGCCATCATCAAAGTCATCCTGTAGCCAGACCTGCGGTGGGCGGACTGTGACGTCTATGGTACGCCTGACAACATGGGTGCCGTCGGATACATCTACAATGATCGTGAAGGTCTGACTCTCCGTGACCAAAGGCGGCGTATAGACTGGGTTACGTATAGCAGTGTTGCTTAAGGTACCCTGTCCAGGCTCTACATACCACTGATAGGTCAGTTTCTGGCCATCTGGTTCTGTCACATCTACGTTGAGCTGGGAGGTCCTATTACAGGTCATCTGGCTGGGTGTAGCACTGATGGAGTTCACCACAGGCTCAAGGTCCTGACCTGTGTGCGAGTACACCTTTACATCGTCAAAGTATGCCCCAGGGTTTGCATAGCTGTACAGTGCTATGGTACCAGTGGCAATGGTACTGTCATTGACAGAGAAGACCTCATTGCCGTCCACATAGACCCTGATCTGAGGGCCGATCACCGCAACCCTGACCTGATAGGCCTGACCTGCTGTATAGCCGCCAGTCTTGGATGCAAGCGTGGTAAACCTGCCTGCCTTGCACCTGACCAGGTACATGCCTGTAGGGCTCATGGCAAACCTGTAGTAGTTGTTGCTATCCTTTACCCTGAACATCAGGCCTATATGGCCATTTGAGGTGGATTGCATCTGGACAGAGACATCATAATCGGTCCAGACAGTACCTAAGGCATACCTCGCAAATGTCCCCCTCCTGGCTATGCCATCAGAGGATTTGTATATCCTTGAGGCCTGAACCAATTGACCTGAGGCAGCGGACCAGGTGCTTGGCCGATATCTATTGCCCTGATCCACCACCACCCAGTCTTGATAAGAGCCATCTTCAAAGCCATCCTCAAGGAGTATAGGTGCGTCGCTATCTACAACGGTCAGGTCCAATGTGGCGGAGACCTTGTTGGTACCGTCGCTGACCTCAACTGCAAGTTTCATTGGCGTAGGTCTAGTCACATCACCAGGCGTGAACTGCGGATTAGCTACGTCTGCATCGCTGAATGTCCCGTCGCCTTCCACAACCGTCCAGTAATATGTTAGATTATCCGCATCAGGATCATATGCATGTACCTCTAGGTCAACTGGTTGACCATCCCTTGGTATATAATCCTTTGCCGATATAGACGTGATTATTGGCGCTAGCTCTGCATCCTTGTAGTTGTTCACCACCAGATTATCGAATGTCGCTCCCTTGTTATTACTGACATAGAAGCCGACCGTTCCTGTGGTAAGGCTTGTGTCTATGACCGTAAATAACCGCTGGCCATTGATGTCAACCGCAATGAATGGACCTAGTGCGATGATACTGAGTTTGTAAACCTGCTTCTTTACGTACTTGGCCTTGTCAGATGCCAGGTCCGTGATCTGACCATTTACGCAGGCTTGGAGCCTCCTTGTGCCATCCTTATTGTTCCAGAGGAATCGGTAGTAGTTATTCTCATCCTGATACCTGAACACCACGCCCATCGCCCCATTTGCAGTCGAACTCATATCAACCTCCACCTGCACCGCCTGCCAGATGGAGCCCTTAATGTAGGTCACAAATGACGTTGCTGACCTGCCCTGCCTGAGGCTGCCGTCGGTGGCAGTCCAGAGGGATGCAGTCTTGGTCATATCCTTTATGAGCCATTCATCTGGATCTACCTCTTGGAAGTCCTCTTGTAGGAATACAGGGGCATCTGCATCAAAGACCTCTATCCTGATAGGTTCGGACTTGGTAGTCACAACGCCATCGAACGCCTCCACATGGATAATGCAGGTAGTCTCGCTAGTCACGTCCGCTGGCTTAAAGACTGGGTTAGGCAGGGTCGGATCGTCGAAGCTACCTTGACCTTCATCTATGACCCACTGATATGTGATGGGCCTTTCCTCATCTGGGTCATATGCCTGGGCATTGAGCTGCATGGTCTGGGTGTCGAATATCCTGTTGGCAGAGGCCTCTAATGTGGTGAACCTAGGTGGCAGGTTCACACCTGCCAGGTTCTCCACCTGCAGGTCGTCAAAGAAGGCCCTATTATTGCTGTGGCAGTAGAAGGCGATGGTGCCAGATGCAATCGCCGTATCCCTGACGGCAAAGATCAGCTTTTCATCAACATATACCTCAAGCAGGCTGCCATGCGCTAGGATCTGTATGTCATAGAATGTGCCCTTTTCCATATTGGCCTTGTCAGAGGCCAGTAGAGTGAATTGGCCTGCTACACACTTGACGAGCCGTCTTTCACCGCTTGCCCTGTTCCAAGAGAAGCGATAGTAGTTGTTTGCGTCCATGACCCTAAACATCAGGCCTATGTCACCATCATCCTCAGAGGCCATGGAATAGCTGACCTTATAATCCGTCCAGGTTGAACCTGGCTTAAATAGCAGATAGGTCCCCTTTCTTGCCAACGGATCAGAGCTACTTGAGTATATGTTGCTGACCTGGGTGAGCCTCACCCCTGCTGCATCAGGACCCCAAGACCTTGTCTCGCCTGCTGGTGCAGGCTTGGGTACATCCTTATCACCCTCGAAGACCTCCTGCCACCTCATGAAGAATAGGTCCGCATCCCAGCTATTGGAGTCATCATCGAAGGTATCCTCTGCCATCAGTATCGTTAACGTGGCAGTATCCGTGCCAACATTGCCAGCAGCATCTGTTGCCGTCACTACGACCTTGTACTGGCCTGGCGTGAGCCTTTGGTTGACGGAATAGGTCCAAACACCTGTCTCATACTGCACATTAGCAACATCGTCGATGACATTCCCTATCCTGACCCTGACCGTGGCGAACGGATCATCCACATAGCCTTCGAGGTCTGGATAGGGGCTACTGGTCGTCAGGTCACCGACCATGACTTGGGGGACCTTGCAATCCAATCTGAAGCTTGCATAGATATCGGCCCCGTCATTAACTGGCTTGCGTGCCAGGTCTGTGATCTGGCCCCCTACAAGCTTGATCGTATATTCACCATTCATGGTAAGTGGCGTAGTAAATCTGATCGTTATCTGATTCGTGCCCCAACCCTCTACCACGTCGGGCTGTATATCGATCCTTGGTTCATAGTAGCCAGGTATGGTCGAGACCGGCCTGATCCAGGCCTGCACCGCATCCGCAGTACCATAGACCGGTTCGGAGAAGGTGAAGATCACGGCCGGTGTGGTATCGCCTGTCAGGCGATCCGTAGGCGAACCTGTGTCATCCATCAATACCGGCTGGCCTACCATGACTGGGTCTTCTCGATCCAGTACCAGCTCTCCAGTGGTCTGGTCCATGCCCAGATTGCCTGCAGGGTCTGTAGCCCTGACGGTCACATCATATGCCCCATCTGCACCAGGAAGCGATATGATACCAGTACCTAGAGTCCATGTTCCATCGCCGTTGTTGGTGGCCTGATAGCTCACTCCTTGCACAGATACATTTACAGTCGCATCAGGCTCGTCAACCGTGCCAGATAGACCAGGATGCAGATCCTCTGTGGTGATGCTATTGACGGTCACCTTGGGGGGCAGATAGTCGAGTATCTGTCCCTTTATGTCCGTACCAGTAGTGGTCGGGTCAAGGCTTGACCAACAGACCAGCACCCTACCCCAAGGCCCGATCGCGATCGCCGGCTGGCTTTGTTCGCCTAGTACCTGGCTGTTTACCCTCACATCCGGGCCCGCGTTGGAACCATCTGGGTTGAATCTATGTGCATATACCCCGCAGCCGTCCCCATCACGGTCGGTCTGCGACCAGGTCACGATGAAGTTGCCTTCAGGACCCATGGCCACATCAGGCTCTGTAGCATGCGCACCAGCCAGCTCTTGTGCGGCAGCGACAGGCGTCCCGTCTGCATTGAACTGCCTGACAAGGACCTTCTGCAAGAATGGCTCATCCCATGCAACCACGAACCTGCCTTGGCCATCCATGGCAAGCGAACTGGCCTGGAGGAGGCCATCTGAAAGGTCCCCTATCTGTGCCAGTTGGAACTGGGCCCCCAATTGGCCTGATGTTTCGATGAACCGGCCGAAAAGGTATCGGTTTGTAAGTTCCTTACCATTCCATACGACCAGTACACGGCCATCTTTGTCTATGACCAGTTTGGGCGCCTTACCTGCAGTGGAACTGACCCTTTCGGCCGTGCCCTGTGCGGTGCCATTCAGGTCGTACCTTTGCACATAAACCTGTGTATCGTACAGGTCGCCTGGCACCGGGAACCCATCATCCTGTCGCGTATATGCCACAAGGACCTGGCCATTTGTGGGATCAAAGGCCATGTCAGGTCTGTAGCAGTGGTAATACTCGCCACCGATGGTAATCAGGCCAGTTGCAGGGCTGCCATCTGGATTGAAGATCCTCATCTGCACCTGCGTTAGGATCCCCACCTGGGCCTCCCAGGCCACGGCAAACCTGCCATCCTCTGCAACGGCGATCGCAGGCCTACCAGGCAGACCTGGCAGCTCGACTGGATCAGGACTGGCAAGCTGCTGCTGGCCTAAGGCCTGGCCTGCTGCATCAAATCTCCTGATATACACATAGAAGAGGCCAGGATCTGTAGCCGACTGGCTATACCAGGCTGCGACAAACATCCCACTGCCATCTGCAGCCACTACTGGCATGAACTGATCCCCAATATTCGAAGAAGGGATCGTGATCTCCGTGCTCATCCGCGAGATCGGCAATTGCAGATAGAACTGGATCTCAAAGTCAGTGCCGTTGTTTATGGCATTTCCCGCCAGGTCCGTAATCGTACCAGACGCCTTTAGTATGACCTGATAGAGCCCTGGATTGGTCAGGGGCTGAGGGAAGCTCAGGACTATGGTATCTGTACCAAACCCTGCCACCTGGCTGGTCACCGTCTTGCCATCAGGGCCGATCACAGTTGCATCCGAGCCATTACCATATACCACCTCAGAGAACCTGATCGTCAGTACTGGGCTCTGATCCGTTGTCACTACAGGGTCTGCTGTACCTGGCTGGGCCTCCTGCAGCGTCCACTGGGTAATAACAGGTGCCTGCCTGTCGAGGGTAAAGGCCAGGACCGTGTCTGAACCACCATTGAGTGGGTTCCCAACCACATCGGTGATCAACCCTGAGAGTCTGATGGTATACTGGCCATCCATAACAGGATTATTCAGGACCACCCTCAAGGTTGCTGAACCCCACCCGGTGATCGCATCTGGAGCTATCTGGTTGCCATCGGGATCTAGCACCGTTACGTGTGCACTGGTCCCCTGTACCGGTTCGTTGAACTGAAAGGCAATCACTACTGGGACCGCCTTGGTAACCTTGTCTGTATCATGTATGCCTGTGTCGACGACAAGTTCCCAGGCCTGCAGTGTAGGATTGGCGTAGTCTATCACAAGCTCGTTTGTCGTCTGATCAGATCCGACATTGCCGACATGATCGGTAGCCGTCACTTGCACCTCATGGATACCATCCGATAATAGCGGTGTGATGACATTGTCTGCTAGGAACCAAAGGCCATTGCCAAGATTGGTGGCCGTGTATGTGTTTCCAGCGACGGTGACCTTGATTGCAGCACCAGTGTCATCCACCGTACCTGTCAATTGCGGGCTGCGGTCCTTTGTCGTCAATGGATCTATGGTTACAACCGGAGCTGTAGTATCCAGTATGATCTGGGCAACAGAAGCGGCCGTCAAACTGCTTATGGCACCATGGTTGTCCTTGACCCATACATAGATCGTCTTTGGTCCATCGCCAGGGCTCTGTATGGTATAGCGATTGGGCCTACTTGACTGCCATATGCCTGCATCAGAGGCAGGGGGTGTGGCCTCTTCCGTGATCGCCCATGCCACCACCGCCCCATCAGGATCATGCTCGGTAACACTGACAGAGACCTGCCGGTTGTTTGTGTAGCCTGCAGGCACACCTGCTGAGATGGCCTTCACCTGCAGGGAGTCTACTACCGGAGGCACAATAGGGTCATCATTTCGGATCGTGCCAACACCACTGGCATCCTCTATTATAGCAAACCTGGCGTTGCTTAGCTCAACACGCAAGGTCTCGTCGTATTCATAGCGTGTATCCCCAAGCACAGGTACCCTGATGACGCCGTTGGTCTGACCTGCAGGTATGACCAGACGACCTGAGACGGGTGTAAAGTCCTCACCAGCGGCGGCAGTAACTGCGACTGTATTGTAATCTACCTCAACATCCAGTCCTGTTGGACCTGATAGCTGGACCTGGAAGTCCAGATATGTAGTACCTGTATCTCCCTCGTCGACGGTAACATCTGTGATGTTGATGACAGGCATAGGATCACTGGCCGATAGGTCAGTCTCTGAAAATCCAGGCCGTATACCCTGCCCATCAGAAAGCCCCACTATCCCCTTTGCACTATAGACCGACAACCATGCAATCTGGATCCTGCCATCGAAGTAGATCTCGATCTGGAAGGTATTGCGGCTGTTCTGGATCGTAGGTTGACCAACGCCCTGCCAGGTCACTACAAATCGATCTGAAAGCTGTTTGTAACTTATGGTACTATCAGACCTGGCGATCAAGTCGATAAACAGTCCGCTTATCCTCAACATCCTAAAGTGGTCTGCCAGGGATTCGGTGCTGTCTGTATCCGGTCCGGTAAATGTCAGATACCCGTTGGTGCAGACATAAACGCCTGAGAATTCCTGGCCGAATACCCGGATGGTCTTACCATTTGCCAGGGGGACGTAGATCGAGTCATTGTCTGCCAAGGCCAGCTGCACACCACCTGTTGGGTCTGTTGGCAATACACCACTTAGGTTCACCATCTGCGTATAGTAGCCGGTCTCGGTCTGATCCGGTGTGAACCATATGGCCTTGTTCCTGAGGTCAAAGTAGTCGCCAAACCTGCCATCAAAATACTCTGCAGGAGGCAATGGGGCAGGGTCATCATTGATGATCATTCCCACTGCCTCGTCATCCTGAAGTGTACAGTTCTGTGGATTGCTCAGTCTGACGTAAAAGATCTCATCGTTTTCGTATCTGGTGTCACCTATGACCTCTACTTCTATGGTCTGGCTTGTTTGGCCTGGCAGGAATGTAACCGTGCCTTGTGTTGCCAAGAAGTCAGATCCAGGGCTGGCAGAACCAGGTACTGTTTGGTAATCCGCTGTAACGGTATTCGAACTAGGCCATGACAGGTCAACCTGGAACTGAAGTACCTGGCTCCCATCATTTCCTTCTATGATCTCTGCGTTCCCAATAGACATCTGTGGGGGCACATCCACTACGTCCACCACGAATTGCCCCAGTACACCTGCTGGCACGAAATGGGCCGGTATATCTAGGTCCTTGACCTGACTACTACGCATCGAGACCGTATATGTGCCGTTATCCACCGCGGCCCATAGACCCCTTGGTGCAGAGATCCTGTATATGGCCCTTACCTCAGTACTACTGGATGTGGGATCAAGCCCAACCAGCTCGGCGGTCTGTGAGAAGCCATTAGGCCCGGTCACGAGTATGTCCAGGCCATCCAGACTCGCTGTATCTATCCCTATGCTGGACCTATATACCACCGTAAAACTATGCCCAGTAGCCGGGAGGGTCACATCCTCAATCTCAAGACTAGCAATTGGTGGGGCAACCTGGATGGTAAGTTCATTGGAAGTGGAGTCTTGTCCCTGATTGCCTGCTGTATCTATGGCAGTGGCCCTGACATCATAGGTCCCACTAGTAAGGGCATCACTTATCGCATTATCAGCGAGGGACCAATGTCCATTAGCATCATTTGTGGCTATGTAAGTCCTGCCGTTAACAGTTACGTGTACGGCGGCTTGCGGATCATTTACCTTGCCGGTAAGGGGAGGCGTGGGATCTGTTGTGATCAGGGGATCTACTGTTACTACCGGCGCAGATGTATCAAGGACTAGCTGGACACGCGAGATCAGCGTAAGCGTCGATACGGCATCCTGGTCGTCCTTAACCCATGCATACAGTGTCTTTTGCCCATCGCCAGGGCTATTTATGAGATATGTGGTGGGCGGACTTGTTAGCCATCCTGGATCAGATGGATCTGGCTGAGTTGAGGTCTCTGTGATCATCCACCCCTTTATTGAGCCTGCAATATCTATGGCCTGCAGGTCCACGTTCACCTGCCGTTTGGTTGCGTATCCCTGACTGGCAGAAGAGTCATATACATTGAACCGTGTGACAACAGGCTCAAGGTTATCAAATCCACCTGTGATACTATTGCCGAAGTCTATTGCCGTTGCGATCTGACCATCGACAAGCGCAACAGAATGGGTATATGACAAAGGCCCTTGCTTGATTGCAAAGGCCTCATACTGGCCAGTGGACGTACGCATATCTATCCCTTGGCCAGTGTTGAGGTCCACGGTTCCGCTGAACCTGCCACAGACTAATAACTGGCCATCCACTGCAGCAGCCACATGCCACTGCCAAGGTGTATAGACATCAGATTGTGTAGGGATAATGTCGTTTATAGTTTGTGTCCAGAGGATCCTACCTCCCGGACCTATCTTGCTGATGAATAGGTCAGAGTAGGTGTCCGAATCGGTGTTCTCTGGCAGGGCCATACGCTCGCCGACCACATAGATATTCCCCGCAAGATCCAGGGATATGTCCGTGGCTGCCCATCTGAGGTCTGAGCTGCCTAATACCTGGGACCAGGCATAGGAGCCATCTGCATTGATCTTTGTGACAAAGCCTGCCCCAACATGGTTGTGGGTCCACCTATAGTCTGTGCTATCGGTAGGGTCCAGGTCTGCATATCCACTAAACAGGCCCGCCAGATAGATGTTCCCGGCCCTGTCCAATTGCATCTGGTAGACCATGTCCCAGTCACTGCCACCCATCACCTTCCTCCAGACATAGTCCCCAGCGTCTGTAAGCTTTACCAGGAATATGTCCCAATCACCGTGGTAGGTGTAGTTATCTACCCCTGGGCCTGGGTCGAAGTCTACCGTCCCTGAGAAGATCCCTGTTACGTAGACATTGCCAGAGCTGTCTGTCCGGACTGCAATGCCCCTGGCATACTGATTGCCCTGGAAGACCCTGGTCCATCCATAGCTGCCGTCTGCGTTTATCCTAGTTACGAAGGCTGCGGCCGTGCCAGCAGCGGTAGTCTTGACATCAAGGTCTTCACCAGGGTTGAAATCTATGGGTCCAGAGAATGTCCCTGTCAAGTAGATATTGCCACTAGCATCAAGGGTCATCCCAAGTATGCTAATGGCCCCGGAGCCGTTGAAGGTCTTTACTGAATCGAAGGAGCCGTCCTGATTGAGGGCAAGTAGGTACCCATTGTTATAAGAGGATGCCACACGGATCACCACACCAGGTCCAGGGTCAAAATCGACATTTGACCCATACTTCCCAACCATATAGATCTTTCCAGATGGTGCCACGACCATATCCGTGACCGTCTCGCCAAACAGGCCATGCGTCCCGGATATGATCTTGGTCCATGTGCTTGAACCATCAGCAGCCAGCCTGGATATGAACACATCTGTTGCACCAGCAGAGCTGACTGGGTTATTCGTCCCATCCTGGGTCAGGTCCACGGTCCCTTCAAATGTCCCGGCCACGTACACATTCCCTTCTGTGTCTGTCCTGACCACGCTTGCATCTGCCTTGCTGGGGGCTGTGCCCTGGGTGGACCATGCCCAGATGTGTTGCTGATTTACGAGGCCTAGTTGTATGGGATAGGTCTGCGAGAAGCCGGGGATCAGGACCTGACCTACCTTGTATGTGCCTGGCTGCAGGTCCGTGAACTGATAGGCCCCACTTGCATCGGTGGTAGTCGTCTGGCCATTATCAAGATAGACGGTCAGGCCAGGTATGCCTGGCTCGCCGATACCCTTGAGGCCGTCGCCATCCAGGTCGTTCCACACCGTGCCCGTGATCTGGGCACTCAGCAGGACGCGGGCCTCCAACTGCTCGAACCTTGGGGTAGGAATAGACCTGCGTCTCAGACCCAACCTGATACCTTTCAACACCCGACTCCAAATACCCATTGTCGCCACTCCCCCATAACTGGGGTGGCCAAAGACCTCTAGACCTATGGCCCCCCATAGTTGCTCGAGCTAAAGTATAGCAGAAACTACCTTTCCAATACAAGTAGGGCACCTGCCTTTGGACCCCCTCCTAGGTTCAGTCATATAAAAAGAGCATCCCTGTACCTAGATAACGACGCTTACCGGACTGCTAGCGCAACGACAAAACCTAGGGGAGAAAAAAAACGGGCCAAACTCAGGCCGGATAGACCTCGACCTGATCGAATACGCTGCCCTTGTTGCCGGAGCTGTAAAGGGCGATCGTGCCTGCGGTCAAGAGGTCATCCTGGTATGCCATCAATAGAATGCCGTCTACATAAAGGCGGATCTGATTGGCCTTTGCGACAATGGTCAAGCTATATGTCTTGCCTTTGATGTACTTGATGCCCACGGTGGTAAGTAGCTCGAACCTGGCCCCAAGGCGGCGGACGAGCCTGGCATAACTGGACCGACTATTCCAACTGAATCTGTAGTAGTTGCCATCACTATACCTGAACATAAGGCCCAGGTCCCTTGTGTCCCTAGAGCAGAGCTGCAGGCTGACCACATAGTCAGACCATTGGCTGCCCCCCTTGTACACTACGTACGTGCCGCGTGCGTCAATCCCATCATTACGCCTTGCTGCACCAGAGGTCTCGATGATGGCACCCCCTGAGCACACCCACCTAGGCCTTACTAGCCATGAACCATCGTTAACCACAGACCAACCCTGTATATCCCCATCCTCAAAGTCCTCGACAAGCAAGGGCTCGGCGTCTGCATCCAGCACCCCAACCTCTATCGTCTGGCAGGCAGTCTCCACTCCGTCACTGACCTCCACCTGCAGCATCACAGTCCTAAACCCATCTACATCCGCTGGGACATAGACCGTCTCGGCAAGGTCTGGATCCAACAAGGCCCCCTGTTGGCAGGTCCAAGCATAGGTCAACAGTGACTCATCACCATCGTAATAGCTGGCCTGGACCTTCACTATCGCTGTTTGGCGGTCGCTGATGATCCCTGGTTCCACGCTCACAGCGGTTATGACAGGTGGTATATTCTGGCCTGTCAGATCCTCTACTATCAACTCATCGAAATATGTCCCCTGATTGCCCCAACAATATAAGGCTATGGTCCCACTTGCCAGGCTTTGGTCGACCGCAGAAAGGGCCAATCGGCCATCTACAAATACCTGCAGGATAGGCCCATGGGCCTTGACCAAGACCTGATACTGCTGGCCCACCTGATATGGGACCTGATCAGATGCAAGGAGGGTAAAGCTGCCATTGATGCACTTGACAAGCCTGCGGTAACCGACCTGTCGGTTCCAGGAAAACCTATAATAGTTAGTGCCATCGGTCACCCGAAACATCAGGCCCATGTCGTCATCGTCTTCGGACATTATGGTCAATTCCACCTGATAATCGGTCCAATCCATGCCCTGATCGTGGATCAGGAAGGTACCTGGCCTAGGCAGACCCTCAGACCTACCATAGATATTAGACCTCTGGATCAACCTGCCCTGTTCTATGACCCATCTTGATGGCCTTGCCTTTGTACCCTGGTCTACTGGGGTCCAGCCGGTTAGGCCCTGGCCAAACTCCTCAGCCAAAAGGACTATCCGCAGTTCATCGGATGTCGCATCTATCCCAATATTACCCCTTGCATCGATGGCAGTGACGGTTACCTCATATGTGCCTGTTGCCAGGGGGCCAACCAGGCCTTTGGGTAAATACCAACTGCCATCGCCGCGATTGATCGCCTCGTAATTGCTGCCTGCCACCTCAACTGTCACCTTGGCGGCTGGGTCATCTACCGTACCAGAAAGGCCTGGCGATAGGTCTATGGTCCGCACAGGATCCACCGTTACGCATGGCGGACATGTCAGGGCATCCTCAATAAGTACATATCCCCACTGGGTCCCAGCCATATTGCCGGCTCCATCGGAAATAGTTGCCTTGATCCGATAAAGGCCATCAGCAGGGAGTCTTAGCTGCAATAGGCCATTAGGACGCTGGCCCACATAGATAGGCAACCAAGAGTCTTCGGCCCTATATTCAACAACGAATTCAGGGCCCCCTGCCGCTATACCGCTGACCAGGTCCGCTGCATCAACCTGAACTGCCAGGCGTGCCGAGGTCCTAGCGGGCCGATCCTCACTTGCACCAAGATCAGAGATGAATTGTATGGATGGGCCTTCCTTGTCTACCTGGGCGTAGAAAAGGCGGAATAGTGCAGCGGTCTGCTCTATGGCCCATGGCATCAGGTCATCTGCCACGATCCAGTAGTCGTCCATGTCCCAGCCTGAATCCCCGCTGACCAGATCAGGCCTGTGCCTGCCCTCGTTTGGGATACCTGGCATGTCTTCCCCTGGCACCTGGAGCCTACCTGAGGTATTCCAACTGGGGTATTCACCTGTGTAGCTGATTGTGGCACTAAGGAGGGCCTCCAGGCTGTCATAAGCACCAACCAGGCCTGCCGGCCCTCCCCTTTGCCCTTCAAGACCCCATAGCATGAACCTCTTGTCAGATGCGGTCATGGTCTCGAAGTAATCAGCATCGTTCTGTATAGGTGCATGCCTGTCTGCATGTACATGAGCAGGCGTACACATGTCTGCGATCAGGTGGGCTACCCTGCCAAGGTAGTAGTATGCAAGTGCCTTCTCACCAAGGTCATAGCTGGTCAGGGCCTGTTCCCACAGCATCAGGCCGGCCTCATACGCAGACAGATACCGCCCGTCAGATGGGTCCAATACTTGATCTGTCACCTGCCCCTTCAACAATGTATTAAGTATGATCTTGTCGTCCTCCTGGACCACAGCAAGCCCTGCAAGGATCTGTTGGGGATCACTACCTTGCACAAAGTGTCGTAACCAGATCCCCAATGTATCCTCCTCATAAATGCCTTCCAACAGGTCATCCCCGACAAACTGCCTGGCAGTCACAGGGTACCATTTGTCGTCATTAGAATCTGGGATACTGCCAAGATATGCGGACAATTCCGCACCCTTGTATTGTTCGCTGTAGAACCGCCAGGCCTCTACAGCGATCCATTGATGGACATAAGTATCCTTTGCCTCCAGAAGCTCGCGGATAAATCCATATGTGATATAACGGTCATCCACACCTGCCTCATGCGCGAGATTGGCCAGTCTGTGTGAATAATCCCCCAGGTCTATAAGTCCGGACCTGATGCCGGCTATATCCTTAACATGGGCGTAGCCAACCAGATGCCCCAACTCATGGCTGATCCTAGAGGCCATCATGGCAACTACAGCATCCGGATCTGGACTAGATGCCAAGTCGTGTACGAAGACAACCGCGTCATCCTGTCGATCTGAATTTCCCACATCCAGCCTCTCGGCAAGGCCCAGATAGCCGCCGAACAGCTCAAATGCGTACTTGTCACTAGAGATGTAAACCGTGCTAAAGGCCTGCCCTTCACTTGGCCTTTCGGTCACGAATGTCACACCTGCGTATGCGAATCGCTGCTCGAGTAGATCCAGGGTCCTGGTCAGGACCAAATGCTCCATGCCTGACAGTGGGCCTGCCAGCACAAGGCCCCCGATATCTACAGGCCCGAGATGTACAGGCCCATCGTATTCAAGGCCCTCCTGGCCATCGGCATCCAGGTACACAAGCTGACCTGCCCACGGATTGGTATCCTCATCTACAATCGCTAGACCAGGGATCTCAGGTGCCACTGTGGCCCTGGTATCTGTGACCTGTGCCATCGGCCAGGTCCAATATCCAGATAGATCATGCCAGGGAGGGGCACTCAATAGCAATCTGGGTTCGAGCACTTCCATAATTGGCCTTCGATCGGTACGTATCTGGTGGCAGGTAGACTGCCCGACAAGCACACTTCGAATCCAGGACATGATGCGGATCTTCTTCATCTAAAGCCAGGATAAACTAGATACCCCATCCTGTCAAACTACAGGATTGTCTGCTGCCTACAAGCTGAGGGGCTTGGTCTTTGGGCTTACTGTTGGGCGGGTTTCGCCAGGCCCAGGACCTGCTGGAGCAGGTCCTGGGCCTGGTAGTCGGTGGGTTTGTAGGAGGTGATGGCCGGCCTGGATTCATCCAAGAGCCGACCAAATAGTGCCCCTTTTTGGCCTGCCCATTCTAGCGATGGGCCCGGCGTGAGGACTATGCGGCATTGCACATACTGGCCTTCTGCCTGGGATATTGGCAGGCATATGGTGACAAGCCGATCGGATTGACATGGCTGTGGCCTCATCCGCCATGTCCGGATCTGTCTATTGCCCAGCCTGTCAAGCCATACTAGATCGATAGACTCTAGTCCTAGCGACCTGCCTGCCTGACAGGCAGCCTGCCACCATTGCTCAGGGTCTTTGGCGTGTTTGAAGTGGAGTTGCAGATCCCCAAATGCGCGTTCCATCTGTCGCCGCTGGCTGGCATAGGTATATTTTTGCCGGAGTTTATCAATAACCTGCCTGAAGCGAACTGCACCGACAATACGAAAGAACACGATAAGCATGGCCATGCAACCCAATAGGCAGATGATGGTGCTATCCCTCCAGACCATCATCACTAGCCCAAGACCTGCAGCTATGGCCGTAGCTGCATATATGATCAGTACTGCCCTAGTTTGATTGAGGCCCATCTGTATCAGATGATGGTGCAGATGCCCTTTGTCTGGTGCGAATATGGAGCGGCGCTCCAGGAATCTACGAAGTATCGAAAAGAGCGTATCAAATATCGGTACGCCCATGGCCAGCATCGGCAAGGCGACAGCTACCACCGTTGAGGACTTGGTCAGGCAGGCTACACTTGCAGAGGCTATCGTGAACCCAACAAAAAGGCTGCCACAGTCGCCCATAAACACCCTGGCAGGATGGAAGTTAAAGACCAAGAAGCCACAAAGCGACCCGACCATGGATAGCATGAGTACTGCCATTACAAGGTTCTCTTGGTAGATGCTGAATACCGATATGACCGCACAGGTAATGGCCGATATCCCCGCTGCCAGGCCATCAAGGCCATCGCTGAGGTTCACGGCATTAGTGATGCCCACGATCCACAACCACGTCAAAATCATGCCAAAGCTGCCAAGATGGATTTCAATGCACCCATTGATATGGATACTGGATATGCTGACGCCAGATACATAGAGGGCAATGGCTGAGATACTCTCTACAGCAAGCTTTATGCGTGCGGGTAATCCCCTCAGGTCATCTATCAGACCGATGGCGAATACGATCGTTGCGGTCACAGCCAACATACTCAGTTGCCTAGACATGGACCAGAACGCCTGCCTTGTCGGGCCCTCTAGGAACTGGATGGCTACCATGGGTATGGCCACTGCTGTGTATATGGCCAGGCCTCCTATGCGGGCTATGGGGCGGCTGTGTACCGTCCTGACACCTGGCCTATCCATGGCATTGATATGCTTGGCCAACCAGATGACCATGGGTGTGGCGACCAGGGACAAGACCAATGAGCTGGCAAAGACAAGTGTATAATACATGTTTGCCTGTGGTCGACGGCTGGTACTACGAGATTGCGTTAGCAGATACTTGTAAAGGTAAGACCGTGGATGCGAGGCCTGACATGGTCCCAAAACGTATGTTTGAGCAGAGCCACTGCAGTTTAGCAAAGGTGCCATGGATGTTTACATATGCCTTGAAACTACGGTATGAACCCAAGGGCAACCGTGGGTGGTCCGGATCAACCTCGCGTGGGTGCGTGTAGACTACAAGCGGCATACCTTGTCTGCGGAGCCTCTTCACTGCCCACTTAAGTGTGGCTAGGGGCGTTATCCTAAGGTAACCACCCCCAAACATGCAGTAGCGTCTGCCGAATATGCGTATGGTAGAGATGGGCACCTCTACAAGCGGGCCATTGAAGGTATGGATCACGTGCGGATAAGGCCTTTTGGTCCTGAGCCCGCCATGTGCATGATGGGCAGGGAACATACTAGAATCGTAGTGAAAACCTGCCTCTACTGCCAGATCGAATACCCACATGCTTTGTTCCGTTATGCCAAAGCCAGGGCATCGAAGGCCTATGACCTCCTGCCCTATAATATCCTCCAGTATTGCCTTGGACCGGATCAGGTCCTGCAGAAAGGCCTTCGGTCCGACCTGATAGGCCAGCAGATGAGCATACCCATGCGAGGCGATCTCGTGTCCAGCATCATGACAGCGCCGTATCAAACCAGGCATCCTCTCGGCCATCCAGCCAAGGCAAAAGAATGTGGCCTTTGTCTGTGTCGCGTCGAAAAGATCCAGCAGGCGACCTACGCCCCTATCCGCACGCAGCGGTAGCTTCGACCACTGAACAAATGATGGCACGCGATCACTATCTAGTATGTGGAACCAATCCTCTATCTCGCAACTGAATGCATTCAGTCTGCCAATCGATACTTCCTCCGCCATGATCTTCTCGTCCGTGATGGTTTGCCAGCCCCCTATCCATCGCAGATCGGGCCTTAACGTTGAATGTCAGACAAGAGCCCTGCTGATCCATGGGCCTACAGACCTGGTAATGGTCAAGGGCAATCTCTTCCAGACCTCAACCTTCCAGCGATATCCAGGTGCATCAGGTCTGATTACGCGCAGGTATCTGGGATCACTACACCAGTACTGCCAGTTCAGGTTTATTGGCCTTGCGCCCCATCTTTCCTTGAACGTATACTGACTGCTGCCAATGGTACTCCTACCAAAGTCAAACCGCCTGGCCCCCGCCTTACAGTAGAACTCTATGGCAGCCCAATTCAGTAGGTGATTTGGACTCAACGAGTCATACTCCCTTAGCGATGCACCCCATCTGGTATGGGCAGAGCTGTTAGATAAGTACGCAAACATCGCCGCCACCGTCTTGCCCTTATGGGTCGCCAGGAATATGGTGCTGGACTGAGGAAATGTCCTCAATATGGCCTCAAACAATCTACGTGGATAACATGGCGTGCCTAACTGCCCCATCCTCAAGGTCCAGAGGTTGTAGAAATCATCCAGCAGCTCCAGGCCGCCATTTTTCACCCCAATATCACTATTCTGTGCTCGGCGGATACGATTGCGGATCTGCGGCCTGAGTCTTGCCCAAACCTCTTGTGGATCGGATGCCAGTTCCAGGATCATGCAGGCCTTGTCTGTCCTCAGTACCATCTGTTGTGGCATGGGATGCAGATTGCGAAACTCTATGTACCTGCAATTCAGGTCCAGGGCCAACTCTACTGCCTTATCGTACAGCACATCTACGGCCTGCGGGCATGATACTATCGGGCCGCCGTAGTCACTGAATGGCTGTGAGACCATGCGATTGCCAAAGAGGCTACTAATGACATGGGTAAGTGGCAGTATGCCGAGTACCTGGTCGGATTCATGTGCAACCAGGTAGAAACATCGATAGCCAAACAGGTCATGGACCATCTTGCCCCATGCCCAAAGGTGTGATAGGTGGGCATCTGGCCTGTGAATTACGAATTGGTTGCAACTACTGGTATCATCTTGCTGGATGGTTACCTCCATCTTTTCACTCCTTTGCAATAGGTCTAAGCCATGCCTCCTTCCAGAAGAATAGACACGACCTATCGCATCCACCGAAATCGCTACCATCGCACATAACACCTTCAAGAAGGACGGTACCCTTGACACGCCGCAGCTGGCCGGTGTGCTCCAGGACTATCCATCTGACCTGCTTGTAGACCCGTTGCCTTGTACCACAGTATCTGCTCATACCATTCATCCACAGCAGGCCATTGTGCCTCCTATCGCTATCCAGCGTAGCTAGTATCTCATCAAGGGATTTGACCTGGACGATCTGACCTGGCCTGAGGTCTAGTGGCTCAGCAGGTCTTATGCAAGGCCCAGATACAAGCAGGCCTTTCTTGGCGGCCTTAGGCAACAGCCTGGCAGGGGCATTGAGCATTGCCACTGCCAGGCCTGTAAGACCCATATTCTCTATCCACCAGGCGAAGTAACTTATGGGCCGTTGATAGTATTTGTATAGCCTAGCTACTGGCCAAGACGATGAACCGAGTTGAAGGCAAGCTGCTGTGCCTTGACATGTATTCTTGGTGTCGAACATACTATGATCTCCAACTGGTCTTTAATGCCTGTGCCGTCACCCTTATGCAAAACATCAGCGTATGTCTTGTCCTTGGCACGATCTTGCGGGGCTCTGTGATCATCCTAAAGGACCACTCCATCCCGATCTGCCTCATCCATCTTGGGGCTCGCTTGACAAGGCCAGAATGGAAGTTAAAGGCTGCACCTACACCGATCATGGCCGGTGCGATGACCTTGTCCAGATGGTCCGCCATCCAGCGTATCTGTCTTATCCCGCCCAAACCTACCCATACGATGTCCGACCTGCAGGCATTGATCTGTCTGATCATCTCCACATCCTCTTGCGGCGTCGGTTGTCGGAAAGGAGGGCATAGGTAACCTGCAATCTCTATCCCAGGGAACCTGCGGGTCAAATTTGCGATGAGTCTGCTTACGATATCGGGCGTGCTGCCGTAGAAGAAGTGCCTGTATCCATAATCCCTACCCCAATCGCAGAGCTTCCACATCAGGTCAGGGCCAGCCACCCGGCCCTTTGGCATAAAGCCTAGGATGCGGGCAGCCATGACTATCGCGATCCCATCAGGCAGGTTTAACCCTGAGCTGTGCAGGGCCATCCTGAGGCCATCCTCTTGGCTAAGATGGATGTCCGCTGCGGTTGCCAATACGATAAACTGCCGAAGGCCCTGTGCCCGCCATCTATTGATATGCTGCAGGACTTCTTTATGGTCGATCAGGTCTATAGGAATGCCTAGGATCTGGCACCTCCACATGGCAGCTTTTTCATTGTATTGCTCGGACACAAACTATTGGGTCAACGGTACTGGCAGAAGGACAACAGACTCAAAGGCCCCCAGGACGATCACATCCTTTACCAATCTGCCGCAAGGGTCGACATATTGACTATCCGCCAACGGGATAATGGAGGTGCACATCGACGGATTCGTGAAGATCACCGGGCTGGCGGCCATTGAGTCACTGTGTGGCGAGAGGTCTGCAGAGATTAGATCCATCTTGCTGATCGCCTGCCATTGGTCAAGGGTCATGGGATTGCATGCAATAGATTGGCCCGCGCAAAGCAGTATATGCCCTTGATCAGTTGGGTGGTAGTAGCGGTTTTGATCACTGCCACCTAGATCTATCTCGCTGTAATCGATCTGTATGCGTAGCGTGTACTTATCAGGACTTGTAGCAATCAGGAGATTGTCAGACATTATATTACCTTTTAGCCTGAACCGGGGATCATCCTTACCTACTAGCAGTAGCTGGCACATGCCATTTCCATAAAGGATGTTGCTGGTTAGACGGTTGTCTTGGGCCCAGTGGACAAAGATACCAGGTCCAGAGCAGTTCAAGATGGTATTGTATTCTATGATCCTGTTGTTTGCCTGTTCATCAATATAGATGCCATATCCCTCGCCAATAGGTGATGATCGTTCATGGCCGGACCAGCCACCTAGCCAGCCCATGGTATCAGCTACTATATTGTGATGGATATAGTCTGGTTCGGATGAGTTGGAACGGCCATCCGTGTATATGCCAGCACCATCAGCAAGGCAAAGACAGGTATTTGAGATGTAATTATACGCCACCTCCCTGCCAGAGGTGCTGCCTCTGCCAACATACAGGCCATCATAGCCAGTGCAATCAATCCTATTGCCGATAACCCTTGTCCTTATACCGAAGACCGCCATGCCCATTGCATCGCCATTGACAGGGTCTTCGCCTAGTAACTGCGCACCCGCTGCATAGACAAGATTTCCCTCTATCAACCCATAGCTACTGAGCTCATCCTGGACAATCGCCGCCGAACCGCTGTACCTGATGGTGTTCCGGCTGATCACAGATGATGTGGTCCTGGAGTCGATTATGCCAGTATCGAATGACCAGTCTACCGCATTGTCTGAAAATACAATGTGGCTACTGCCATCGAGGCGGACCCCATAATTTGCACGCACTATCGATAGGCCACGGATGATGTGATAAGAGCAGGATCCTGATAGGTACAGACCATAGTCGCGGACAGTGACCTCTATGCCGGCAGTCGAACCACCGATCGGCCATACGAATAACCTGCCCCTTGTGTAGTCAAACGCCCATTCGCCTTCCTGGTTGATGTGACTGACAAGATTGGTCAGGTAATAACCACAACTCGAGGATATAGGGTATCTTGTTGGCAACAGGAGCCTCAGTCTAGTAGTTGTTGGATCATACGATTGGACCCTGATCTGGTCTATGTGCCACGGGGCAGTCTTAATGTCGCATATGCCTGTGATGGCCAGGTCGCTTACTCCAGCTATTGCAGGGGCATCGAATCCGGTGTGACCATCTGCTTGTATTGATGCTGGATATAGCCAACCAACCTCAGGGAAGCGGGAAGGTCTTAGCCTTTCTTGGCCCTGAAAGACCTGTCTGACCTCTATGCCATTAGTGTCTGCATAGAATATCTGCTGCCAATTGGGATTTCCATAACAAGAAGCTTGATCCTCGCACCTATTCCAATTCATCACTGGATCAGAGCCAGCTATGACCACCTTTCCTTCATCACCAGGGAAGGCCTGGATCCAAATGGGCCCGAACTGTGAGGCGGCCTTGGCCATGGTAACCGCCTCTCTGTATAGGCCCTGCCCTATATACAGCACATCGCCGGGCTGGAGCCTATCATATGCCCGCTGGATGGTACGCATAGGACCATCCTTCTTGTTGGGATCCGGCTCCATGATCCTACCTGAAAAGGAGTCGTCGCCCCTATCTGCATCCACAAAGTAACAACTGTCAAAGGTGTAAGGCAGTAGGGCTGCGAATATGGTCCTTGGGTACATTACCGCTGGCAAAGGGGGTAATAGACACAGCATTCCCAAGCAGCCGCAGCAATCAATCACATGCCAGATGATTGGCCACATGATGTGCTCCTTCAATACCAGGTTCCTTTTGATCGCGCTTGGCCAAGGTAGGCAGGCCCAGTGCCATCGCCTTGCGATAGAGGTACATGAGGCGATCGTAATATCTTTGAGGCGAGTATTGGCTCAGGGCACGCCGTTGTCCAGCGAGGCCCATGGAGATGGAGAGCTCCGGCCTTTGCCAGAGGTACTCCATCTTCTTGGCCAACCCAATCGCGTCACCAGGCTCAAATAATAGACCTGTTATCCCGTCAACGACTATCTCCGGTAAGGCCCCTATCCTCGAACAGATTACCGGCCTGGCTTGGACCTGTGCCTCTGCTGCTGCTAAGCAAAATGTCTCCTGACAGAGGCTTGGCACCACCAGAAACCTGCATGACCGATAGAACCTGGGCATCTCGGATTTCTGGATTGCATCCCAGAATCTGCAATTGGCAGGTGCTTGGTGTACTATCTCTGGCCTTGTATCCAGACTACCGGCTATCCGGATCGGTATCTGTTGGCAACACCTGGCAGCTGCAAGCAATATGTCGATCCCTTTCTCTGGGCTGAGTCTACCTGCAAAGCCCACATACCTGCCAAGCCTGGCAGATCCTGGTGCCAGGGCAGGCTGGACCATATTCTCCAAGACCTCAACCCTTTCTGCTGGGTAACCTGCCTCGATAAGGGCCTGCCTTTGTGGATTGGAGAGGCAGATGTAGAGCCAGACATGGTCTCGGAAGAGCCTCCACCTTCTGGCTACACAGTTCCTGATCGCATAACCAAAACTTCTTGGCAGGCTCGACTCGCAGTTCTTCAAGACACACCAGTACTCCCTACCACCCAAACATCTACGGCACAAACCGGTCCTGCCCTTTGGCATCTGCAGGCCATTTGGGCATAGGAGCCGGTAGTTGTGCACGGTCATGACTACAGGTATCCCAGCCTTACTGCATTCCGGCAGTATGGCAGGGGAGATAAGGGGAAAGAGGTTGTGTATGTGGACTATATCGGGTCTAGCCTTATGGAGAAGGCCCCTGAATTGACACCTTGCCTTGGCGTTCAAGATCCCAGAGAAAAAGGCCAGGATCCTTCCAAATCGCATCTGGGCGATCTCGGCACTACTCCTAGCAAATGTGGACACTTCGTGGCCTTTGCTCCTGAGTAACTCAATGGAGTCATATACGACCGTCTCCTCACCACTATGCATGCCGTAGCTATTGTGGACCACAAGGATCTTCACACCGTCTCCCTTCTTGGCCAAAGATGTTCTCTTGCCATATGCAGCCTATATAGGAGGGCATGCCACGAGATGGAACCAGGAGCACTATCAGACCTGCGTTGGAACATCCTCCATAGCTGTTTTAGTCTCAGTGACCTCATGAACCTGGACCTAAGTTGCCCCAGTTCCTCAGCAGAAAGCCACTCGGTGTGCATGACCACATGGCGACTTGTGTATCTGCTCCAGTCGTAAGTGGTTATCAGCCCCTTCTGCCTGGCCATGTCAAACAACGCTGTACCAGGATATGGCGTGATGACGCCACATAGTGCGTTGTCACAGTCAAGTCTTAGTACAAAGTCTATGGTGTTTTCCGCTGCCTTCCGGTCCTCACCTGGCAGGCCGAACATGACAAATGCAACCGTGAAGATGCCTGCACTTACCGTCTCTGCAAAGCCTTCGCTGATCGTGGCCAGGTTCAGGCCTGGCTTGCCTACCTTCTGCAGTAACCGTTCATCGCCGGTCTCTACGCCATATGATATCCTGACGCACCCAGCAGCCCGCATTCTCTTGAGCATTGGACCTGAGACCTCATCTATCCTGGCCTCTATTGCCCAGTGGATTGACAGACCCTTGGAGATCATCAGGTCACATATGGCCTCTACCCTCGTCTTGCTGGCAGTAAACAACTGATCCCTGAAGAGAACGCCTGTTATCCCAAAGTTCTTATGGAGGAATTCTATCTCCCTTAATATCATTTGGGGCGATTTGAGCACGAGCCTCCTGCCATATCCAATAGGGTAGGGACAATATGAACAGCAAAATGGGCAGCCTTTGCCTCCGATTATAGGAAAGTAGTTCGTCAACCGGCCAGCCGGGCCCATTGCTGCAACCCTGTACCTCTCGATGGGCAATAATAGATAGGCCTCGAGCTCCAGGTCATCGAGACAGTCGCAGTCCCATCCAACATCATCTGGCGTCCGCACCATCCTGCCGTCACTATCTATGTATATTGCACCTGGTATATCCTTTGCGCACTCGATGCTGAATCTTTCCAGCATTTCAAGAAACCAGATGATAGGGCCATGGTAGAATGGGTATGACCCCTTTACAACCAGATCAGCACCGCTGTTTAAGACATCATACGGTAGGGCATTCGCCACAGGACCTATCGCGATGATACTGGCCTTGGGCAGACTAAGTTTGAGCAGCCTCAATAAGTGGCAATCGCCAACTAGTGATGGCAATGAAGGCATGGCAATGATTATGTCAGGGGCCTTCTTGACTACCTTATCGATGAATCCTGGCAGTGTAGACCTGAGCACCTGGCCATCTATGGCCTGGACCTCGTGCCCTGCCTTCCTTAGGGCCGTGGCCAGGTATGGTACAAATGTAGGGAAGAATACGTTTGACGAGTGACCATAATCCCTCCTGCGAACATTCAGGGCAGTACCATAAGCACCTGCCATATCCCGATATACGTCCAAGCCAGGAGGACTTGGTAGGTTTGCTATCAAGACCCTTGCCATTACTCAGCCCGCCAAACCAATGGTGGCCAGATCCGTCCAAGTTCCTGCCCGAGGTCGGCAAGTCGATATCTTTGGGCAATCCGGATCGATTCGCAAGTTGCGGATGTCAATCTCAACGCATCTGACATGGCCTTGGCAAGGCATTCTGGCTGCCTCTCTCTGACGATAAGGCCATTTCGCCCCTCCAGTATCAAGTCATGCACACCGCTGACCTCCGTGGTGACAATAGGCTTGCCACAGCCAAGGGCCTCGAGCATGGCCACCGACCACCCCTCAAATTGGGAACCAAAGACCACAAGGTCTGCTGCATTAATGAACTCTGCAACCTTTCTTGGCTCAAGAAAGCCCGTTACATGTACGGCAGTCTCAACGCCAATACGGGCAGCACGTCGCAGCAAGGCATCGCGGTCCTCTCCGTCACCGACGAAGAAGAGCAGGCTGTTGGGGTATCCTGCCAAGAAGATCTTAAATCCATTTAGGGCAAGGTCCCATCCCTTGGTTATGTTGATCCTGCCAATAGTTGCCAAGACAATACAATCGAGGGGTATACCTAATCTGGACCTTGCCATCTCAATGGGCACGGGATAGAAGATCGCATCGTCATACCTGGTTGGAAATGGTATTATCCTTTGCCCCAGTTCCTCCCAATGCCTTTCCTGCAGAAAGCGGTCGATGGATGGCCGGTCGGCACAGGCCAGTATTACATCTGCCCGTCTCAAAGACTTTATCCAAGACCTGTCGAACAGTTTGGATAAGGACCTTGCCCAATGGTATCTGGACCTACGCAATGGGTTTTCTGCCCCTGCTAGGCAGTAGCAGATGCTCTCCCATGGCAAATTACTAAGTGATATCAAGGCCTCAGGTGATTGGGTAAGGAGATTGCGGACGCCCAGGCCGAAGATCTGGCGCCTGTATCGCATAAGGCCTGCGACTGCCTTAAGTCGGCCTGGAACAAGTGGCCTCTTGTGCGTGTGGGTACATCGACAGAAACTTAGGTACATAAACTTGTGGCCATCGAACTGCTTGGCCATCCAGCAGCCTACAGGCGTGCAATCTGTGCTAACACCGACAAGGGCAAGCCTGTCGCCGTAGGCCTTCATGAGCTGTTTGGCAAATGATAGCTGTCCACCAGTTGGATAGTCTACAAAGTTACATGGATCCACAAGTATTGCTTCAGGCATCCTGACAGATCCTCTGGATAAACCCATAGAGTCCAGGAGCCTGCCTTGTGTGGCTGAAATGCGTGCAAGCTATCCTCCTGGCCTCAGCAGCTATTGCCATGGCCTTCTGTGGATGCAAGAGGAGGTATTCGATCTTATTGGCAATGTCTTTGGCATCACCTGGCGCAACCAACATTGCAGAATGGCCATCCTCGAGAAACCTTGGGATATCCGAGATCCTAGATGCAATGACAGGCTTGGCAGATGCCAGGTATTCAGCCAGCTTGTAGGGAAAGCCTGCATTTGCATATGGATGATTGATCCTTGTCATACAAGGGATGTCTGCCGCTATCAGTTGGGCCTCATACAAATAATCCTCAAGATAGCCCTTGTTTATGATCCTAGCACGGTATGGAGAGCGGGATATGCGAGCTGCAATCATACCTGCGTCATCCCGACTCGCCCTCCCAGTCATAACAAGCCTCAGGTTTGGGTATGTTTGTGCTAGGATATCAAATGCATCGAGCAAGACAGGAACACCATCCTTTAGGCCGAAACTGCCAGAGTAGAAGAGGGTGATGTTGCCAGCGAACCTACGCGGTACATTCGGAAACCTCCCTACATCTACTGGCACTGGCCTAAGATGGATAGGTATGGCGCCACCCATCAGGTCTGCAAACTTGGTCAGAAGATGTGAACTGATCACTATCACCCCATGTGCAAGCCTAGTGATCTGATGGGTAAATGCACGGGCGAAGGTATTTGAGGCCCTTTGCCAGACACCTTTCTGTAGATCAACCGCAAGGTTATCATCCTCTACTATCTCAAAGACTACTTTGAATCCCAGGCCTCGGGCCTGCCTGATGGCAAAGAGATTGTCGATCAAGGGCGGCCCATACACATACAGGATGTTATGCATATCTGGTCTAAAGGCATCTCGGATTACCTTTCTTGTCTTGAAAAGAAAGGCAGGCCCAAACAGCACAAATCTTGCACGCAGGGCGCTACCCATCACGGTCTGAAACGGCGTACCCTTGTGGGCCCCGCATAATGGGTTATCTTTCTTGGATTGCCGCAATACTATCACCTGCGAGGTAATGTCTTTGTATTGCTTGAATCCATCTATGATCAGCTGCATGTGTCTGGTCGCCGCCATACCTCGCGGATATGGAAAGCCACCAAGGAAGACCAGGTTGAATCGACTGTCCTTACTGACCGCTGTCATCCGCATCCAGGCCCTTCGAGCTCCAACATAGCCCTGCCATCAGGCATATAAGATAATGGTATGCACTAAGACAAGGGCAACTGAATACCCCAAGTCCCCCCAATATTAGTGCCCAGATCGCCAACATGATTCCGCAAGCCAGGATGGTATGTTTATCACTTGGTGTAACAAATAGGGCTGCCAGACCTGGCCACAGTACGACCAGACAATAGCAAACCAATATAGGCAGGCCCCCTATGAAGGCCATCCAGATATAGGCGTTGTCGAAGAATTGATACTGCGGGCTTGCGGGGCCATAGTAATATGTTGCCTTCGGTCCAAGACCAAGT
Source organism: Sedimentisphaerales bacterium (assembly GCA_029907605.1). Classification (GTDB taxonomy): domain Bacteria; phylum Planctomycetota; class Phycisphaerae; order Sedimentisphaerales; family Anaerobacaceae; genus DTPU01. The sequence continues at coordinate 12,376 of JARYLO010000002.1, read as the reverse complement.
ATCAGATCTTCCCATTTGACCTGCGAGAAGAATATCCTGTACTGCCCTGTCCTGGTATCCTCGTCAAGGCGGGCAATCAGGCCGGCTACGGCCTGTTGCAGCGAAGGCATAGTCCCGACCAGCATAAGTATCAGTCCAACTGAAGAAGCTGCCACACAATAGGCCGCCTTGGCGCTAGGCCCAACCCTTCTGCCTAGGGTAACAAGATAGATGCTGATCAGCAGCGATATATTGATCACCCAGGAACGCCTCATGAGCCAAAGTGCAAGTATCATCAGCAATGCCAACACTGCCGAATCCATGAGGATCCACACGATCTTCTGGCTGGTTCTCGCAAGGCACCGCCAACCTCCAAACCAAAAGAGCAAGGAGAAATAGTGATTTATTCGCAATACCGCACCTGGTGAGTCTGCCTCCTGGTGGAGGATAGACACTATGGCCATGATGGCAGTGATAATGACCAATGGATCCACAAGCCGGTCCAGCCATGCCCATACCCTCGATTCCATCCCCGCAAACACGATGATGACACTGAGCCATACGAATGGCCCTGTTGCACCAAAGATGGTCGGGGATAAGAGCTCTGGCCAATCATAGGCAATAATAGTCCACAATATGCTGACAAGGACAAGTAGCCAGATAGCGAACCTGCCAAGCCTGTCCAGAGATTGGTATCCACTGTTGCTGGCAGCAATTAGGCCAGCAGCTAGGAGGTTCGCCAGCGAGCTGCCATGCAGAAGGTAATAGGGCGTGGACTTGTTCTCGACGACTATCCTATTGCCCCATTGATCAGAGCCAGTCGTCAGGCCTTGTGCAAAGAGGATCGCTGCAAGCCAGGCTTGGACTATTCCAATGGTGGCAAGCCAACAGACACAATTGCCCAAGAACAACCGCCGCCTGACCAACCAGTGATCGGCAATATATCCAGATGCTTCAACGGTTATCACTGAGGATCTCTTTCTTGCCAGGCACAACGACTGGCCAGATAGTGCAGATCAAGAGGGGGGTGCTGACTGCATAGCCAAGCGATAGACCCCTTGCAGCGTCCAGGGCCGAAAGTGGCACCTGCAAAAGACAGTAGAACAATGTCACTAAGGCCCGCACAAGGTCCACCATCAGCATGGTCTTGGCCCTGCCGGTGGCCCAAAGGAAGTAGGCCCCAACCATATTCATACCTGCAGGCAGGCAGCCAATTGCAAGGATTTGCAATACCTTGTTGCCCTTGACAAAGGATGGCCCATACGTAGCCATCATCACTGGGCCCACCAGAGTTATCGAGGCAAACCAGATAGCAGTACTCACTAGCGACATCGTCCCGGCGGTCATCAGCAGCCTCATGCATGTCCTGGCCTCAGACCTAGCGTGTGTGTATGCAAACATGGGCAGACTGACCTGTGCCAATAGACCGGGCACAAAGAGGATGGCGGTCCGCCACCGATCTGCAGCACTAAAGATCGCCAACTCCATCAGCCCACCATCCTGTCTAGCCATGAGGGTATTCATTATCCAGTTGACCATAGCAAGGGCCAGGCTGCTCACGGCCAAGAGCATGGAGGTCTTGAGGAGGCGGTACTCCCCAAAGGCATCCCTCCAAACCGGCCCTATCCGATAGGCCCTGCATATGATAGAGATGGCAATCTGTGAGGCCAGACCAGACAATAGCCACGCCAAGCCCAATCCTATGACCGCACCAACAGGCCCGAATGCGTATGCCCCTATAGCAGCCAGGGTTATAGAGGCTCCAGCACGAATCATGCTAACAATGGCCATCTGTCTAAATGCCTCTAGCCCTACCATGACATCAGCCTGTATCTTGTTTATCATTGCCAGGAGGGTAAGGGGCCCAACTAGTTTCGCGGCGATTGGAGATTCCTTTGTGCCAAGGCACGATTGTATTGTGGCAATCGGGGTGGCAAGTATCAGCATAGAGATAATGCCACCCGAAAGGAGGGTAAATAGGACCGAAAATGATATGATACGGCCAGCCTTTCCTGGATCTGAATGCCTTGTCCTCGCTATGTGGCTAGTAGCAGCCACGCCCATGCCAAGGGCCCCGAAACCCTGTAGCATCAGCACGGTGGACTGGATCAGGGCAAACCAGCCAAAGCCTTCTGCTTCAAGCAGCCTGGCAAGGACTATCCCCATTAACAGACTACTGATGTGGGACGCCACCGAACCAGTTGCTGACCATAAGGTCCCATTGACCAGCCTGAATCCAAAGGATCGCGCCTCAACCAGATTGGTAGACCTTAGGACTTGCGTCCTGAACGCACGTGACAGCGATACAGTTTGCTCTGTCAAGATCCTTTGCCCGACTATGGCCTTAGGTTAGACTCCGTCCCCGTCGGTAGCAGGACCGCGAGTAAAACGAGATTACTAACTAGTTATCCTTGTATATCCACTAACCCTTTGTGATCGGCCTGCATACGATCCAATAGCAGTGGCCAATAAACGGCCTTTGCACTTGCCATTAGGATTCGTTTGCATAAGCCAACCTGACAACTTGCGGCTGTCTACTGCGTTGATAACCACTGTTATCTGCTTATCTGGATACCTGGCCAGGCAATCCAAGCTCTGGCCCAAGGCATGATACGTACAAAAATCTGGCCTTATGACCAGCATCGTAACCTGACTAACTGCTGCAATGATCTGTGCATCAGCATTGTGAGTTATGGGGGGACTATCTAGTATTACCCATTCATAATGCCTGGCCAATATCTGCAGTAGCTGGCGGAAGGGCCTACCATGGAGAAGTTCACCACAACCAGCTGCCTCCGCCCCTGCCGGCAATAGATGTAGTCTGGACATGCCAGTGCAAGCGATGGCCTCAGCAAGACGTCCTTTCCTCATCAAGACAGTAGATAGGCCCAGTCGTCCATCTACACCAAGGATCTGATGCTGCGAAGGATGCTGCAGGTCGACATCAATGACAAGTACCCGCTGTCCGGTTCGAGCCAGGCTTACAGCCAGACACGATGCCGTAGTACTTGCGCCCTCACCCGGGATGGTTGAGACCACCTGGATGATCCGCGACCGATCTTCGGGTAAAGCGAATAGCAAGGCGGTTCTTATGGCCCTAAATGCCTCCAGTACCTTCTGGGCCTGACTGGAAGGCCGTCCAGAGATCACAGGCACCTGGCCAAGGACTGGATAAGGTACTAGCGCCCTGATCAGGGCCGGATCGCGGATCCGCTTATCGTTCGTCTGGAGCAATACCGCCAGGCTGCAACCAACGGCAGCACCTAGCACGATGGCGATTGCAAAGACCTTTGCCGGCCTTGGCTTGTATGGCCTGGTTGCAGGTTGGGCATCCTCCAGTACACTGATGTTTAGTGCACCTGCGTCTGCCAGCAGGCTGATCTGGCTTATCCTCTTTTCGAGTTGCTCTAGGAGCCCCTTTTCTTGTTGGTATTCCGACTGGACCTGGGCATACTGGCCGATGGCCTTGTTCAACTGTGCGAGCTGCTGGTAGGCCTGTTCGAATCGGACATCCAATTCTTCCTTCCGCCTTTGGGCGGATAGGTACTGCTGCTCTAGAATGAATAAGACCCTTGCAACTAGCTTGTCTTCCAGTAGTTTGAGCTGCTCGCTTGCCTGAGCAATCTCTGCATCGATCGCCTTGACAATTGGGTGTTCCTCAGTAACGACCTGAAGCCTTTGCTTTCGATTCAACTGCATCTGCTCGATCCTGGCCTTAAGCCTCGCTATCTCGGTCTCAGTGTCTTGCCCTGCAGGTATCTTGGATCTGAGGATCATCAATAGACCATCAGGGTCATCCCTCACCTTTTGTGCAGCCTCATAGAGCAATCTGGCCTCCAGGGCAGTCAGGCTTGCATCGGTCAGGGCAGAAGAGATCGCATCGAGCTTGGTCATCAGCGACCTTCCCATCTCTGCAGGTAGTGTCAGTTGGGGGTATTGATGGGCCAGATCCTCCAGGGTCCGCTTGTAATTGGATAGCATTTCTTCTTTTACGGCCTTTTCCCTATTTAGGATCCGCAAGATCTCTCCATAGGTCCTACTACCCTGTTCCTGCCGTAAGGCTATATATGACCTAACGACTGCATTGGCGACCATGGCATTCTGCACCGGATCTGGCCCTGCAAAGTTGATGCGGATGATGTCATCCCTCCTGCCGGCAGTGACCTCTAGACCACTCCTAAATAGGTCCATTGCCTCATTTGGATCGGCTGTTGATAGAATACCTGTGTCTTTACAAATCTTGATGGCCTTCTCCAGTACAGGCCTCGACCTGATGAATTCGATCTGGTTATAGAGGAAGTTGGTAGGGTTTATCAGCGCAAGAGGTTGGTCATCGGTAATCCTAGGTCCAACTTGTTCCACATAGATACTTGCAGTGCTAAGATATAGTGGACGGGTCAGCGCCAGATAGATCATGGCAATAGTACTACTGGCCATGACACAACCAAGCACAAGCCAACGGTACCTCCAGATGACCTTTGGAAGTGTAGGACCAACGGCCAAGGGCTTGCCAATATCACGATACGTCAACCTCTGGTTGGTCATGACATGGTCATCTGATTAACGGCAAGTATGCCCCAATGTGTACGTTGAAGATCCTGTCTAGGAATTCCCTAGACCTTGTGCGAGGCGTGTGCTCAATAGCAACTATATCGCCGGGCTTTATTGGCACGTCGATACCGGTGGTCGTAACCTGCGGCCTGCTTGGGTCAGACAACTGGAATACTGCACTTACAACAGACCCGTCAACATCTCGCCTGTATATGACTGCATAACGCGGATCCAGTCGTAGATCCAGACCCCCAGCAAAGGCAATGGCCTGTATGAGGTTGTAGTTGGCATCTGGTGGGTATTCGAAGTTTCCAGGCCTGTTTACCAGGCCGATGACCGTAAAGACGGGCATGACAAGCCTCTCTACAATGACCTGATCGCCATCCTCCAATCCCACATCGGAGAATGGGACATTGAGGCCCTTTATTGGCAGGGTCAACACTGTGGGCTGCTGGCCTTGACGTATGATCTTGATGCATGCCGCACCTTGCTGCAGGATGCCGCCTGCCTCCGTCAGCAGCCAGACCAAGGACATCTGATCTGCGCGTAGTTCATACACGCCTGGTCTTACCACCGCCCCAAGGATGGTGATCTTCTGCCTCTGCGCCTCCGAGAGCCTTACCAACACGGAGGGATACGTCCTTGCATAGACAGGATAGTAGGCGTTTGATATTGCAGATTCTATCTCTGGGATGGTCTTTCCAGCTACTTGGATCTGACCTACAACGGGCATGGTAATCTGGCCTGACTGCTGGACCCTACAAGCAATGGTAGTGGTCTGTGCCGGTGGGATCAGCTGGTCAGGGCTAGTTGCCGAGAGAAAGGATGCAATAGTAACATCCAAGACATCCCCGGGCCTGACGCGATATGCACTGGTCCTAGGCTGGACCTGCACCAATCTGTCAGTGTCTAGGACTGGTCGATATGGTCCTGCCTGTTCGAATCTTGCAAGCGCTCCGCTGGAAGGAAGCTGCACACTATCAGAACAACCTGCACACACGATGACAACACAGACGGCAGGTACAACACACCCATACCTCAGCCGACAACGCATAAGATGTATCCTTGGTGGAAGATGGCATCCTCCTAAGCCGGAGGAAGGCAAGACAGCGCGACGATCCCTACGGCAACCCTGCCATTCCAGGACATGGCCTTCTGAGCAAACTCCAGTCAATGGCCCGCCGAACGCATTAGCCAACAACCGGCTCTAGCGATCTTGAGGATGATGTCAATCAGGGCCTAATGGGATGACGATCCGCTATCCTCCGTACCTCCTTGTACCCGAACCTCCTATCTTCCAGCATCCCACCAGGGGCCGTGGTGGGCATGCTCGGGCATCGCCTCCATGCGAGCCCAGTTATGACTAGGTACTATAAGAGACTTCTCTATCTTGTCAAGCCTTTTTTGTTTGAGAGAGGAAGACCGGATACCCATACAAGATAACTGCCAGGTCAAGTCGGGTCATAGTACAAGGGCGATATACATTCTTTGCCATACCTCGACCGCCGAGGTATGGTCGCAATCGGTCTAAACTGATTGGTTGTCTTGCTCTGCCACCCAGCTAGGTCTTGCCCCAATCGATCCCTCTTGTATGGATATGCCACGGATGGGCACTTATCTGAGGCAATGTAGATCCAGACAGGCTCCGGCTGAATCTCCTCTAGTAACGGGCTTCAACAGGCTTTTTGGTCAGCAGATCCTCTAATGGCGGATCCCCTGGCAGCATTGCAAAGCAGCGACCTTCCCACTAAGGCAAAATGGATTGCAGTTCCTCAGCCTGTTTACGATTGATTCGGGATTGCTATATAATAACCCCGTTGTTAGAAGTCATAGGCATGGAGCTCCATTTGAATAACTCTGTCGGCCTGGTACAGACACGCACGATCCGTGTGGTAGAGCAGGACCAGCCTTTGGAGTTGGTCTGTGGCAGGGCCTTGGGACCGATCGACGTGGCTTATGAGACCTATGGGCAACTAAGCCCAGAACAGGACAATGTGATCCTGGTATGCCACGCCCTCAGCGGTAATGCCCACGCAGCAGGGTTCCATAGACATACGGATCGAAAGCCAGGATGGTGGGATGCAATGATCGGGCCAGATAAGCCCATTGATACCAATAGGTATTATGTCATATGTTCCAATTTCCTTGGTGGCTGCAGCGGTACTACTGGCCCTTCCTCCATCAACCCTGCCACCGGCAGACCTTATGGCCTGGACTTCCCTATCGTTACGATCCGCGACATGGTCAAGGTCCAGAAGCTACTGTTGGATCGACTCGGGATTAAGAGGCTGCTGGCAGTTATAGGCGGATCCATCGGAGGCATGCAGGCATTGCAATGGATGATCGATTATCCAGACTTCGTCAAGGCAGCCATCCCTATCGCAACCACCGCCCATCTCAGTGCACAGGCCATAGCATTTGACGCGGTCGGCCGCAATGCCATCCTGGCAGATCCTGGCTTTTGCAACGGACAATACCATGGCCACCAGGGACCTGACCGTGGCCTAGCCATAGCCAGGATGATCGGGCATATTACCTACCTATCTGAAGAGGGTATGCGCCAGAAGTTTGGTAGACAATTGCGGGCTGGTAACAATTATCAGTATGACTTCAACAGCGAGTTTGCTGTAGAGACCTACCTGGACCATCAAGGGCAGTCCTTTGTCGAGAGATTCGATGCGAATTCCTATCTTTATATAACCAAGGCGGCTGACTACTTTGACCTTCAGAAGGACTATGGATCCCTGCGCAATGCCTTTGCCGGGGTGAAGGCGAGGGTCTTGATCATCAGTTTCAGCAGTGACTGGCTCTTCCCGCCTTCGCAGTCCCAGGCCATGGTGGACGTCCTGGTTGCAAATGGAAAGGATGTCAGTTATTGCAATATCGAATCCGCATACGGGCATGATGCGTTCCTGCTTGAGGTGAAGACATTGGGGCCTCTGGTCAGGTGTTTCCTACATGCCACATATAGACCAGAAAAGGCTGTTGTTAGCTGTGGCCCTGGTGGGGCTGCCACCACAAAGGCCTATGGCCAGCGGGTAAGGATAGATTATGACCTTATTGAGTCCTTAATAACACGAGGTAGCAAGGTCCTGGATGTAGGCTGTGGCGATGGGGAGCTGCTGGAAAGGTTGAGGAGGGATAGATCGGTCCAGGCCAATGGCATAGAGGTGGATCCTGCAATGGTGCTGGAGTGTATCTGTAAGGGGATACCGGTGATCCAGTATGATATTGAGCAAGGCCTCGCTAGCTACTCGGACAATTCCTTTGACTACGTGATCTTATCTCAAACCCTGCAGACCCTCCGAAATCCTGCAACCGTGCTCAAGGAGATGCTTAGGGTGGGCAGGAAGGTGGTAGTCAGCTTCCCAAACCTAGCGTACTGGCGGTGCAGATTGCAGCTTGCCCTGGCAGGCAAGGCCCCTTCCTTGCAGGATCGGCCATCAGACTGGTATGATTCCCCAAATCTCCACTGGCTGTCGATCAGGGACTTCGATAGATTCTGTCGAGACCAAGACCTCAAGGTCGAGGCAAGGATCTTCCTAGCGAACGACCGCGTCTGTAGGTGTAGGCCATTGGCCAATCTATTTGCACGGCAGGCCATATATCTTGTATCTAGCAGGTGGGGCGGATATGGAAAAGACCGAACGTGTGGGACTATCCATAGAAAGGCAGCTATTAGAGGCCTTTGACAGACAGATAGCTGTGAAGGGTTATGCAAACCGATCCGAGGCGATAAGGGACCTAATCCGCCAGCAGCTCTCTGAGGCACGGCTGGAGGACCCGAACGCAAGGGCGGTAGCAGCGGTGATACTGGTCTATGATCACCATGTCACAAGGCTCAGCCAGGGCCTATTGCAACTCCAACACAGCCACTTGCTGGAGACAGTAAGCTCCTTGCATGTACACCTTGATCACCACCATTGCCTGGAGGTGGTAGTCCTCAGGGGCCGTGTAAGGCAACTCTACAAGGTGGCAGACCGCATGATAAGCCTAAGAGGCGTGTTCCTAGGCAAGATACACCTGGTCACACTGGAAGGCCATGCAAGCACTCAATGCCCTGCTAGTCCGGTATGACCAACCTCATGCCCGGATAGATCCGGTCTGGGTCCTTGATCACCGATTCATTGGCCTTATATATCCTTAGCCAACGGTTTGGCGTACCGTAATATCGTTCGGCTATGTCGGAGAGGGTCTCGCCCTCCCGAACGACATGTACCCTCTGGGGCCGAGGTGGTGGCACTGATGGGGCTATGGGTTCGATCGGTGCAGGCACTGGTACCTGGATCTGCGCCTCATTAGGTCCAGCAACCGGCGCAGGTACCGGAGGGCTGATCTGTTGAGTCGGCACCTCTTGACTGCTCTGGGCAGGGGCTGAGGAAGGCAACCTGCGGGGCCTTGTAACGAAAAATACAACAAGCAGCACTGCCAGGCCAATACCCAAGGCAAGGCCTACCTTGTAGTCGGTTGTCATAGGCCACCATCCTTTCGCGATGACTGCGATATTGGTCTTCTAGGTAGTCCTATTGGCCGATTGGGCCTTTGCCCTTCCTATCAGTAGGATCGGGACCGATATTGCAATTGAAGAGTATGTGCCGACGATTATACCCAAGCCCATGCAATAGTTAAACCCCCTAAGACCTTCTCCTCCATACACGTACATAGCCCATATGACCACAAGGGTCGATATAGAGGTGATCAAGGTCCTTGAGAGGGTCTGATTGATGCTGGTATTGATGGTCAAGGGCGTAAGCTGTGCCTTCTTGCGATTCTCTCGGATTCGGTCATATATCACGATAGTATCATTTAGAGAATACCCAACCAATGTCAAGAAGGCAGCGACCATGGTCAGATCGATCTTGAAGTCCCCTATCAGCAGTGCCTGCCCAATGGCGGTCCTTGCAATGTAGGTGCAGGCAGTCACCGCACCCAACATGATGCAGACGTCGTGCGCCAATGTCAGGCATGCGCCAAGGCCATACCTTAGGCTGCCGAATCTCAACCAGATATAACCCATCATTGCCAGGACCGAAAGGACTATGGCTATCAAGGCCCTGGTCTTCTGTTCACCTCCTATAAATGGATCGATCTGGGTAACGCGAGGCAAGGATGTCTCAAGGCTCGTAGCGGTCAAGATACGAGTCTTTTCGTTCTCCACATACTGGGCCCATTCCTCATCTGAAAATGACCTCAACCCAGCCTCAGGATGCACAGTCACATACACAAACCTGTTTACTGGCACATTAGGTTCTACATCGTTCAGATCCGGGCCAAAGAGCCTATATGTGCACCAACCAAGCTGTTGTGTATCTGGCTTGAATAGGAGGTCGCTTATCCTTTGCTGGATCTGGGCCAGTGTCGCTTGCTCTTGGATGCTACAGTCTATCATGAGCCCACCGACAAAGTCCGCTAGCTCTGGATGGATGGCCAAGACTGCCTCATCTATCTGTCTGGTTGCCAGGATCTGTGGGCCCAGATTCACATGGATATCTAGCTCATCCCCAAAGGCCTGCTCTATTACCTGCTTGACTATCTCATCCACCACAGGCTCGGATATAATGGCACCAGGAAATGCCTCTGTCAGGACATGCCTTACTAGCGACTTATTGCCTACCGAGGTGGTGACCACAAAGCTATTGCTAACAGTCCCGTCGGTGACAATCAGGCCTCTAAGCCTTTGACCTAACCTTGCCTGGGTCTTCTCCAGTTGGCGCAACACGGCTTGCCTGGTCCAGGTCTGATTGGGTTCGAATGTGATACTGGCCCTGGTCTTGTTGGTCTCGGTAGTAGTGATCTCGAATTGTCTTCCTGTGGTACCCACACTATAGACGTTTGCGGATGCAAATGCCTGACTGACCCCTGCCGCCGCCTGTCTGAGGCGGTCCTGGACCTGCTGCCTAGTCAGGTTTACGCCTTCCTTGAAATTCAATTGAACGGACATACCACCTGTAAACTCTATGTCGTACTTGTTATTCTTGACAGGATCGCGGGTAAAGAAGACCCAAAGACCTCCTATGATGGCAAGGCCCGATAGTGTCACGAATACAGGACGAAGCCTCATCCAATCTATCTGTGCCACTGGCACAAGGCTCAGCATGGTCAGTCGGTCCTTTACCAGCCCGTGCGCAAGCATCCACTCAAAGATAAGACGGGTTACATAGACACCGGTGTAAAGGTTGGTAGCAAGGCCTAGCATCAGCACGATCGCAAAGCCCTTTATCTCCTCTGTGGCAATCAGATATAGGATCACAGCAGGTATGATCGTGGTAAGGTTGCTGTCCAGGATCGTGGTAAAGGCCCGCTTGTAGCCATTCTTTATGGCAAAGCCTATACCTGAGCCCTTTGCCTGCTCCTCCCTTATACGCTCGTAGATCAGGACGTTTGCGTCCAGCGTCATACCAATGGTGAGGATCACACCTGCTATGCCAGCCAGCGTGAAGGTCGCCTGGATCAACACCAATGCTGCAAGCGTTATCAGCAGGTTCATCAACATGGCGGCCACAGCTATGGCCCCTGCCTTAAGGTAATAGATGAGCATGCCGGCAACCACGATCATCAGACCGACGTATCCAGCCTTCAGGCTCCTACGCAGGTTGTCCTCCCCAAGGGACGGACCTATGGTCCTGACAGAAACGGGCTGCTCGATAAGCCTGGCAGGCAATGAACCGGCGTTGAGCTTGTTTACCATGTCCATCACCTGCGTTGCAGTGAATGTGCCTTCGATTATGCCGCTTCTATATATCCTGGCCCTGATGGTGGGCGCTGAGATCGCTATGCCATCCAACAGGATGCACAACGGCCGATCCTGGTTATGGCCGGTAAGGTTTGCAAACAGGACCCCTCCTTGTTCGTCCAGTTGGAAACCTATGGCCCTGCGGCCCATCTGATCGGCGGTAGGATAGGCCCGTTCTAGCTTCCACTGCCGCTGCGAGCCAACATGCAGCATACACTCATTGGGCAGATTGCTGGCAAGCACATAGACCCTCTTGCCAAACTGTCCAATGATGACATCGGCACGGCCTGCCCACTCCTGGGGATTCTCCACCTCTGCCCATACATACTTCTGGTCTGAGGCGTACTTTGGGCCTTTTGTGGCAAGGGCATTGATGTATGTACCGATCTCCTCATCAGAAAGCACCCCAGCACCGCGGGTCGGCAGTATCCTGAATTCCAGGACACCAGCGCCCTTGAGCATCCGCTGCAGGTCTGCGGGGTCGTCGAGCCTACCCCGCTCAGGTCTGTACTGATCAAAGGCCACCACCACCTGGTCGATCAGATCAGCCCAATCTGGGAATTGGACCTTGAGGGCCTCTATGGCCTGGGCCCTTTCCTTAGCCCTTGCAGGCATCTCAAGGATCGTCTCTATCTGCTCGCTGGTTAGGATAAACCTGTCTAGCCGCCTGAGGGCCTGGGTGTATCTGACGGAAAGACCAGACTGTCGATCAGCCAACTGATCCAGGATCTGGGCATAAGGACGGTAGGTGGCCACATACTCGTTCAATAGTAACCGCGTATTTGGATCGGCATTTGGATCCTGTGAGGCCAGGAAGGCATCGAGGTCCTTGGACAGTTGGTTTGGATCCTGCTTGATCCATTCAAATCGTCTGGCCTGGATCACCGCTATTGATAGACCCGCATTCGATAGCTGCTCTTCTAGTTCCCTTACCTTGCTATGGAGTTGGTCTGCCTGTTGCTCGGCAGCCATACGCTGGTCAAATATCGCCGCCAGATCGGTCAGTATTCGGAGCCTATTTGGATCACCCTGCGCAAACGTCTCGAAGTCTGCCTGGCGTTGCTCCTGTGGCTTCCTCAGTGACCTCAGGATCGTAGAAGGCAAGACATTCTT
>JARYLO010000029.1 GCA_029907605.1 Sedimentisphaerales bacterium | reverse complement strand
CGGCTGACCGATCAGGCTGTCTCGCTCGATCCTATCCCTGACGCCTGCCCAGATATGACTAGGGGCCTGCTCGTGCCCGATCGCACCGACAACAGACCTGAGGACCTGCACCTGTTTTAGGACCTTCATCAGGCCAGGATCCCTCTCAATCAGCCTCTCCAGCCGGGCCCGCTCGGACTGGCTGATCTGCCCGTCTGCCAGTGCATTGACCAACTCTAGGACCTCTGGATCTATCCTGTCGCTCATATCATAGACTCCAGGACACGCCGCAGGGCCTCACGCGCCCTGCTCAACCTGCTCCTGACCGTACCAAGTTCGATATCCAAGACCTCGGCGATCTGGGCATAACTCATGCCTTCTATGTCTCGCAGCACTATCATGACCCTCTGTTGCTCATCCAGTTCCAACAAGGCCCGCCTGGCCAATACCTGAAGTTCCCTATCCTGTGCTACCACCGCTGGATCGGCGCTGCCAGGGTCGGACAATAGGTCACGCAACCTCTCAGATGCCTCTGACCGCCCCTGGTCCTCATCTGCATCCAAAGACCTCTGGCCGATCCGCCTTCGCCTCTGACAGTGGTTCAAGGCCAGGTTTATCGCAATCCTGAAGGCCCAGGTGTAGAAGCTGCTCTTGCCCCTGAAACGATCCAGGGCCTCAATGACTTTGACAAACGTGTCCTGAGTTAGTTCCGCAGCATCCTCTGGATCGCCGCATATCCTGAGGATCGCGTTGTACAGGCGGTCCTGATACCTCAGGACCAATGTCTCCATAGCGGCCACATCCCCCTGCCGACAGCGTGCCAAGAGCCTCGCCTCATCCCTGCCAAGACTGGAGGTACCTGGTTGCAACGATTCCGATCTCAAGATCTATCCCTTTGATACACCATCTAAAGCTTCCTTCTGGACCAGTCATGGTCGTATAATCCCAGATCAACAAAGGCCAGTCAACGGCCCTACCGGATACCTGCACCAGCGGAGGTTTCTGTTTTTGCACTTGACCAATTATCGTATAGATACTAGGATGCCGATTAAAATTGTATAGTAACGTATCTGATCAGCAGGGCAGGCCAGCGGCGCATGATCAAGCCGCTGTCCATACCGGTAGGACTTGGACCTACAGACAGGTAGCAGGAGTCACCAGATACGCATTAACGATACACACGTCCGGCTCGTCCGGGCGATTGGCGGCAGCGGATAAGTGGTTCTGGAACGGGAAATGGACATGACAATGATGCGCGACCGCGGGAAGACAACCAGCAAAGGACGATCTGTGGGCTCGGCCTTGCTAGTTGTATCTTGTGTCGCGCAAGCGTCTATAGATCCCAAGGTGTACTCGATCTACTAATCTGTTGCGGCCTCTCGGCCTGCCTACCTTTGTGTCTGTGGTCTGCTCAAGTCGTCAGCTGGCCTGCCCTGTAGGTAGTGTTAGACTGTTAACGGAAAGGCAGGACCATGGAATCGATCCTTTTAGCAGCATCTTGGTGGTGGGACCCCCTGCTTACGATCGTTGGATTCCTCCTGGGGGCTGGTGGCGCGTTGGCCCTTGTTTGGGTCATCTCCAAGACCCGTGCCAAGACCCTGGCAGAGGACATCAAACGGCAGATAGAGGGGGCCAAACGCGAGGCGGAGAATATCATAAAGGCAGCACAACTGGAGACTGCCGCAGAGGCAATAAAGAAGAGAGAGGAGTTTACCCAAGAGGCCAACCAGATCCGCGCCGAACTCCGCGAGACGGAGTTGAGGTTGGCCAAGCGGGAGGATCTGCTGGAAAGGCAGGCAGAGAGCCTCCAAAAGAAAGAGGCAAGCCTGCGGCAACTGGAAAAGGAGCTGGAGCAGAGACAGCACGCACTTGAACAAAAGGACCGGCAGCTTTCTGCCTTGATCGCCCAGCAGAAGAACCAATTGCTCAAGATGACCGGTATGAGCGAGGAGGAGGCCAGAAAGCTCCTGCTGGAAAGGCTGGAGGATGAATGCGAAAAGGAGATGGCCGAGCTTATAAGACGTAAGCTCGAGCAGGCCCAAGAGACTGCTGAAGAAAAGAGCAGGGAGATCATCACCGCCGCCATCCAAAGATATGCGGCCGAACAGACCTGCGACGTGACCGTCTCTACGGTCGAGATCCCCAACGACGACATGAAGGGCCGCGTGATAGGCCGCGAGGGCCGGAACATCAGGGCATTTGAGAAGGCAACAGGGGTGGACGTGATCGTAGACGACACACCAGGTGTAATCGTGGTAAGCGCATTCAATCCGGTCCGAAGAGAGATCGCCAGGCTCTCGATGGAAAGGCTCGTTCAAGACGGTCGTATCCATCCGTCCAGGATAGAGGAGTTGGTCAACCAGACCCGCGAGGAGGTCCACGCCAAGATCCTCCAGATGGGCAAGGATGCGGCAGTAGAGGCCAATGTCAGGGGGCTGAACAACAAGGTCTTGAGTATGCTCGGCAGCCTCTACTATAGGACCAGCTATGGGCAGAACGTACTGCGACACAGTATCGAGGTGGCCTTCCTCAGTCAGGCCATGGCCGACGAGCTAGGGCTGGATGGCGCTATAGCCAGGCGGGCAGGCCTCCTGCACGACATAGGCAAGGCCTTGGATCATGATGTGGAGGGCAGCCACCCTGCCATAGGGGCCAGCTATCTCAAGAGGTTCAATGAATCGCCGATCGTGTTAAATGCAGTTGCAGGCCACCATGGTGATGTGCCTCCAGATAACCCATATACCCCCCTGATAGCTGCAGCAGACGCGATCAGTGCATCCAGGCCTGGTGCGAGGAGGGAGACACTGGAAAGATACATCAAGAGGTTGGAGCAGTTGGAGGAGATCGCAACTAGCTTCAAGGGTGTAGAGAGTGCATATGCCATCCAGGCCGGCCGTGAGGTCCGCGTGATCGTCAATGCAGCCGAGGTCAGCGATGAGGCTGCCGTGCGGATCGCCAGGGAGATCGCCAAGAAGATCGAGACAGAGATGACCTACCCTGGCGAGATCCAGGTGACCTTGTTGAGGGAGGTCAGGTGCATAGAGTATGCAAGATAGGTACTGGATGTCCTAGGAACCAGTAGTGAAGCTGACCATCCTTTGCATTGGAGACATCGTTGGCAGGCCAGGCCGTCGGATCCTGGCCGAGAGGCTCAAGGACATTGTAAGACAGAGGTCCATAGACTGCGTCATAGCCAATGCGGAGAATGCAGCAGGAGGTTCGGGCCTGACCCCACAGATCTCTAATAAGCTGCTCAGTTATGGTGTAAACCTGATCACCCTTGGGGATCATGCCTTCCGAAAGAGGGCCATCATTGACCTCCTGCAGACCTCAGAGCACATAGTCATCCCTGCAAACCTCTCCCAGCATGCCATAGGCCGCGGTTATGGTCTGTTCAGGACCTCCAAAGGTCCTGTGGTGGCGGTGATCGTCCTGATCGGCAGGCTGTACATGAAGCCTGCAGACTGCCCATATGTGG
Source organism: Sedimentisphaerales bacterium (assembly GCA_029907605.1). GTDB lineage: Bacteria > Planctomycetota > Phycisphaerae > Sedimentisphaerales > Anaerobacaceae > DTPU01. The sequence continues at coordinate 23,305 of JARYLO010000029.1, read as the reverse complement.
CTGCAGATGACCTTATCACCAGGCTCCAAGGCCAGGCAGATGTCATATTCGTGGAGTTCCATGCCGAGGCCACCAGCGAGAAGGTGGCCATGGGTTATTACCTTGACGGTAAGGTTAGCTGCTGTTTCGGGACCCATACGCACGTACCAACAGCAGATGAGCGGATCCTCCCCAAGGGCACGGCCTATATCACCGATATCGGCATGACTGGTGCCCATGACTCGGTCCTGGGAAGGAAGACCGCCAGTGTGATAAGGTCCTTCCGCACCCAGATGCCTGTGCCATTCGAGATAGCTACAGAGGATGTACGGATGAATGCCATAATAGTGACCGTGGATGTCCCATCCAGGCGTGCACAAAGGATAGAAAGGCTCAGCATCAGATCAGACCAGGCCGATAGTGTACCATACGACGACGATGATGGAAGGCCGGACTACTACAACAACCTTATCTAGGTCTTGTGCATGGTGAATCGCAAGAACTGCCTTGCCAGCCTGATCGTGACGTGACCTGGGGCACCATCCCCAATCCTATGACCATCAAACCCCACCACTGGCACCAGGTCCTTGGTAGTAACAGCCATGATCAGCTCCCTTGCGTACTTAGCCTGATCTGGGCTAAATTGCCTTTCAACTACCTCTATCCCCAACTCCTTGGCGGCCCGGATCATATACAGCCTGGTCACTGAAGGGAGGATATTGGCACTCAGCGGAGCGGTCTGGAGATAGTACTGGCCTGTAGGCGAATCGAACACAGCAAAGAAGGCGGATGCAGCCCCTTCGGTGATAAGCCCATTGCTATCCACCAAGATCGCCTCCTGGCAACCCTTTCCGATCGCATCCCTTCTGGCCATCACATTCGGCAGGAGGTTCAAAGACTTTATGTCGCAACGCCTCCATCGCAGGTCTGGGTAGGTGCAGACCTTGATCCCACGTTCCTTTTGGCTGCTGGCATCCTCCAGACTATTGACGGTCAGCAGGAAGTTAGGACCATTGATCTTGGGTCCAAACAGCTCTCGTGGCCCCCATCCCCTGGTCACATGGAAGTAGATCTTTGCATCCTCAAGGCCTGAGGCATGAAAGGCCTTGAGGACCTGGGATCTGACAAAGGCCATGTCAACGCCCTCTATCCCAATGGCCTCTACACTCCTGGCAAACCTTGCCATGTGTTCATCCAGTGCGAACAACCTGCCCTTGTAGCTACGGAGGACCTCATAGACCCCATCGCCAAAGTATAGACCCCTGTCCTGATATGCAGGGTCCAACTCACCTAGACCCATCAATCTATCCTGCACTATTGCCACTTCCATGACCGATCCCTTTACTACGCCCATATTGAGCAATATCGTTCGACAAGGCAGAAAAGCATCAATGTAAACGAACCCACACGACTTGGCGACAACAAGGATAAACCCTCTTTACATGGCAGGCAACTTTGGTTAGAGTATGGGCCTTAAAGGTACTAAAGGTGATGTGGATATGTATGCAGTGATAGAACAAGGTGGAAGACAGTACAAGGTCAGCGAAGGCCAGCAGATAAAGATCGACCTAACCCAGGTAGATCCGCAGGCCAAGGACCTGCAGATAGATAAGGTATTGCTCGTCAACGACGGTAAGAACCTCAAGATCGGCAGACCCTACGTCGAAGGGGCCAAGGTCATAGCCACATTCCAAGGCACTGCCCAAGAGTCTATAGTCAATGGTCCAAAGCTCTACCCCACCTACTTTCGCAGGAGGAAGAACTCAAAGCGGAGGATAGGACACCGACAGAAATACCTACAGGTTACAATCAGCAAGATTGTCTGCTGAGTCTACCGATTTGGGCCTTGCCTGGATGGCAGAGGTCCAGTATTGACTAACGTCCATGGACCAGTTGATGGACCAGGTCATATGTGGAGAGTGTATAGAGGTACTATCACATATTGAACGGCCCATTGCCGACCTCATCTTCGCTGATCCCCCATTCAACATCGGCTACAAGTACCACGGATACAATGATAAGGTCCCGCACGATCGATATGTGGAGTGGACCGGCCGGTGGATGGCAGCCTGCAAAAAGGTCCTCAAACCCTATGGTTCCTTCTATGTGGCCATAGGGGATGAATATGCAGCAAACGTAAAGCTCATTGCTGATAGTCTAGGGCTTGTAATGCGAAACTGGATCATCTGGCACTATACCTTCGGCCAGCAGATGACTAGGAAGTTTGCCAGGGCCCACACCCACATACTTTATTTTGTGAATAACCCCAGGAACTTCGTCTTCAATGACCTTGCCATCAGGATCCCCTCTGACCGCCAGCTTGTGTACAACGATCGAAGGGCCAATCCACTGGGCCGCATACCAGACGACGTCTGGGACGGATTCCCCAGGATCTGCGGGACATTCAAGACCCGACAAAGATGGCACCCTTGTCAGATGCCGCAGAGGTTGTTAGAGCGGATCATTGCAGTCAGTAGCAACCCTGGCGATTGTGTCCTGGATCCATTCCTCGGCTCAGGCACAACTGCGGTGGCGGCCAAGCTGATGGGCAGACGATATATAGGGATAGAGATCTGCCAGGAATATGCCCAGCAGGCACGCAGACGTCTGGCCAGCCTGACCGGCTATACCAGGACAGCCGGTCCACTGGACGGCCTCCAGAGGGCAGAACTCGAACGACTTATGGCAGACATGGCAGTGACTCCAAGGCAGGTAATGACAGATGCACACCTGTTGGCCTGCGTTGCCAGGCAGTTAGGTGTCAGGACAGGCCGGACCTACAGGCCTCAGCAGCTAATTGAGGCCCTCGAGGCAATGGCGTGAGCAAGGATCTGCGTCAGGTCCTGTTGACATGGAGTGGATTCCTGGCCAGTGCGGCCCTGCTGAGTGTGATCCAACCACCCATCTGCTGGTCGTACCTTGCCTGGGTGGCGTATGTGCCCTTTGGCCTTGCATCTACCTCCAGGATAGGGCCTCGTAAGGTCTTGGCCATTGCCTACTTGTGCGGCGGCCTGTATTGGCTGGTCAATCTCTACTGGATCGCACCGATCACCATCGCCGGCTGGATCGCCCTTTGCCTTTATCTGGCCATACTCTGGCCCATGATGGCTGCTGCAATAAGGTATTGTGGATCTAGCCTTGTACCTGGATCTATAGGCCTGGCGGTCGTGGTGGTAGGTGCAGAGAGGCTTCAAGGTTTCCCGCTTGGGGGCTTCTACTGGCGGCTCTTGGGCCATAGCCAATACCTCAATACCAGCCTGATCCAGATAGCCGATACACTCGGAGCAGGCGGGGTCTCATTCCTGATCGCCATGATCAACGGCCTATTACTGGATACAATACGCCTTCACAAGCACAGACGAAGGCTGGTGATGGCCCAACTTGTACTGATCTCGGCCATCCTGATCGGGGTGAGGGTCTATGGCCAATGGAGGCTATCCCAGGCAGAAAGGTGCATCCAAGCCGGCCCGATCGTGGCCAGCCTGCAATCAAACGTGCCACAATCGGTCAAGAGGACCTTTAAGTCCTCCGACCTGATCTTCTCTGAGCTGAGCTCGATGGGATCTGAGGTAGGCCATATGGCGGACCTAGTCATCTGGCCTGAGACCAGCGTCCAGGCCATATTGGACCAGGACTTATGGCCCTTGCTGGACGACCTATCTAGCCATGCAGGCCAACGATATGACCTTGGGTTGAAACAACAGGCAAAGGCCAACTCCTGCAACATCCTGGTCGGCGCTTATGGTGGCAGGATCGGGCAGGACACCGACGGCCATTGGATCCTGGACCGCTTCAACTCTGCCTTCCTCTACAGGCCGGATGGCACCCGCGACCCTGACCGCTATGACAAGATACACCTGGTGCTCTTCGGTGAATACCTGCCTTTTAGGCACAACTTCAGATGGTTGTACCGTATCCTGATGCATCTGACGCCATACAACTACGACTACAGCCTCGAGCCAGGCACCAAACATACCAGGTTCACTATCCATCCTGCAAAGGGCAATGGGCCGCATTGCCGACTGGCGGTCCTGATCTGCTATGAGGACACCATCCCGGACCTGGCCAGAAAGGCAGTGCTCGACCCCAACGGACAGAAGATGGCCGACGGTATCGTCAACATCAGCAATGACGGCTGGTTCGTCAGGTTCCTAGAGGGCAGTCAGCAGGTCCGACCCAGCACCGAGCTCATCCAGCACCTGGCTGCCTGTACCTTTAGGGCGATCGAGAATAGGGTCAGCGTGGTCAGGAGCGTCAACACCGGCATAAGCTGCATAATCGACCCATGCGGGAGGATCCTTGATGGCGGGATGTACCTAAGCAAAGGCATGCCTGAGCAGGCATTGAGGCGGACCGGCCTTGCAGGCATAGTAGTCGACAGGCTGCCGATTGATACGCGGATCGCACCGTTTAGCAGGTTTGGCCAGTGGCTCGATGACTTATGTGCAACGGCCTTCCTGGCCTGTTTGGGGCTTGCTGGGCTCAAGCATAGGATCGGGAAGAAGAAAGGATAGCCGATGAGCTGGAGGATCTTAGCACTGCTGTTGGTGTTGCCTGCCTGGATGGGATGCCAGGGATCTGGCATATCAAGGACAGGCATTGTGGGTCTACGCACAAAGGCCCAACAGGTCGTGATAACAGGGCTTTCTGACACAGATCCAAGGGTCAGGGCCGCGGCAGTGGAGGTGGTAGCAAGTACTGGACAGATACAGTTGGCGCCCATGGTCCTGTCGCTGACTAGGGACCCTCTGGTCCCAGTCCGGTTCGCCGCCCTCATGGCCATAGGACAGATGCAATATGCCCCAGCCAGAATGCAGGTCCGGCAGATCTTCGACCAGATCCAGGAGGATATCAATGTCCGCATGGCAGCTTCATATGTTTTGGTGAGGTTGGGTGAGAGTCCCTATGCGGAATACCCAAGGAAGATGATCTCATCAACAGACCAGACCGTAAGGGCCAACGCAGCTATGATCCTTGGGAGGATCCCTGATAAGCAATCCCTGAAACCGCTATACTGGGCACTTGAGGATCCTGGATCCAGTCCACAGGTGATCATGCAGGCAATGGAGTCCATAGCCATGCTTGGGGATACACGGATCTATAACAAGATATGGACACGGCTGATCAGTGCCTATGCGGATGACCGTATTGCAGGTATCAGGGCCATGGGGGCACTAGGCAATGCCCAGGCACGCGCTGCGATAAAGGCCCTGCTGGATGATGAGGTCCTGGAGGTCCGCCTCTGTGCTGCAGCAGAACTGGGCAGACTGGGCGACCGATCCGGCATCCAGGTGGTCAAGGAGGCCTTTGAAAGGGACCTGTTGTCTACTACTGCAATAGATCTTGGAACAGGACCTGCAAAGGGCGAGGTGGCAAAGGTCATAGCCGCCACAGCCATAGGCCAGATCGGTTCGCCAGACCTTGCAAGGTACCTGGAGTTGCTATTGGCCGATCCATCCAAACTGGTCCAATTGGCGGCAGCCAAGGCGGCCCTGCAAATGACAGGGCCGTAATGGCCTTTAGAGGACAAAGGCAGGAAAAAGGCTTGACCTGAGAGGCACCAGTCCTTATATTAAGGATAAGCTAGGTAGGCTAGGCTATCAATGCCAATCTTAGCGTGTGCCCGTCACTATCTGACGGAGGGTTTGGAAAGAGGAATTTACAACGACCTCTTATGTGACGAAAGGAGCAATCTTGAGCACGCTCACCAAGGTCTTGATTGTATTACAGGTCTTCGGCGTCATGGCCCTGTGTGTATTGGTGGTCAGCTACGTCGCCACTGCTGATAACTACAGGCAGCTATATCAACAGCAACAGAATAGGGCCATCTCGGCTGACCAGCAGCGGCAGGCCACCATAAGTGAGTTCGAGCAATACAAGGCCACAAAGGAGGAGCAGATAGCCAATCTCAACCGCGAGATAACCAGGCGCTCCACCCAGGTCAGTGCATTAGAGAACCAGTTGGCATCTGCCCAACGCCAGAATGCCCAGTTGACAGACAAGGTCACCACACTGACCGCCCAGATGGAGTTGGCAAACAACCTGGCCTCGCAACAGACAGAACTTGCCAAGAAGGCACAAGATGAGCTCAGTCAGATCCGCGCGGAACTCGAGCAGACCAGGGCCAGACTGGCACAGGTCAATGACTCCTTGACCGAGAAACTGGCAGTGATAGATATCCAGACCAAACAGATAAGGTCACTTGCAGAGGAAAAGGCTGCTCTGCAGGAGAAGCTCGAGCAAACCATCCGCCAGTTCGGCAAGTCTGTAGTGCCTCCAGTTGCCCCGCAACCGGTCGCAAAGACGCCTACCAGCCCCTTGCCAAAGGACCTGAACATAAGGGGAACCGTGACCAGGGTGGATCACGATAATAGACTTGTTGAGGTCTCTGTTGGGTCTGCTGCTGGTGTAAGGGAGCAGATGAGGCTTATCGTGGCAAGGGGTGACAGGTTCATCTGCAACCTTCAGGTCCTGGCCGTTGAGCCAGATCGGGCCGTTGGGATTATAGAGATGGCCCAGCAGCCCCCTCAGGTTGGGGACGAGGTCACGCTAGGGATATAACATGGCAACTGCGAACGGACAGCCACAGACTCCAAGGATGAGGATTCCACAGAACATCTATACTGCCATGCTTGGCATAAGCCTTGGCGTGTTGGTCTTCTCCTTGGCCTACGTGGCATATCAGTGCTGGACCCAGTACGGCACACTCCTCCCTATTACCCGCTAGGCACTAAAGATCTCAAACCGTTGACGACGGACCGCGACCGTCTATAATCCCATCCAGGCCGCTATCCTACGAAAGGAGTCGGACGGTGATACTGGACACCATCCTGGGCTGGTTCAGCATGGACATGGGTATAGATCTGGGCACATGCAATACTATTGTGTGTGTCCGGGATAAGGGGATAGTCTTGAACGAACCCTCAGTGGTGGCCGTTCGCAAGGGCACAAACATAGTGCTAAACAATGGTGAGGCGGTAGGGCTGGTGGCCAGGGAGATGTTGGGGAAGACCCCGGGATCTATTACCGCCATAAGGCCGCTCAAGGACGGGGTCATCAGCGACTTTGAGGTCACCGAGGCCATGCTCAGCTACTTCATACGCAAGGTCCACGGCAGGGGCGGGCTTGTGCGACCAAGGGTTGTCATTGCAGTACCAAGCGGTATCACTGCCGTGGAAAGACGCGCGGTCATAGACAGTGCAGAACGGGCTGGCGCAAGGAAGGTATACCTGGTTGACGAGCCTATGGCAGCGGGGATCGGTGCAGGCCTGCCCATAACCGAGCCCACCGCATCTATGATCGTGGATATAGGTGGGGGCACCACCGAGATTGCGATCATAAGCCTCGCAGATATCGCCACCTGCGAGTCTATAAGGGTAGGCGGCGACGACATGGATGAGGCAATAGTCAACCACCTTAAGAGGACCTACAACCTCCTCATAGGCGAGCCGAGAGCAGAGAAGATCAAGATCCAGATTGGCTCTGCCGCACCCTTGGAGCAGGAACTTACTATGGAGATAGCAGGAAGGGACACGATCTCTGGCCTACCGCGCAAGATCGTGATCACCAGTGAGGAGATACGTGAGGCCCTCAGGGAGCCCATAGCAGCCATTATCGATGCGGTCATTGGTACCCTCGAGAGGTCAGTGCCCGAACTTGCAGCCGATCTGATCGACAACGGGATTCATATATGTGGGGGTGGCTCATTGCTGCGAGGGATTGACAGGGTGCTTGCCAATGCCACAGGCCTTACCGTACATAGGGTCGAAGATCCTCTTACATGTGTGGCAAGGGGCACCGCTGTATACCTGGAGAACCTTGAGGCCTGGAAGGATACGCTTGAGTATAACGAGAGGTCTTGGCAGTAATGTCAAGCCATGGCAGACCTTGAAGGTCTGCCTTCAGACCGCTATACATGCCCTACAGACGTAGGCCCAGACACAGACGGATAAGACTGGGATGGTTCTTGCTGTTGGGGGCCATACTCATGCTGCTGCCCCATACAGCAGCGACCAGATTGCAGATGGCGGTACTACAGGTCCTGAGGGTCCCGATTAGGTCGGGAAGGTGGATCGGTCTGGCAGCACGGACCTCAATAGAGCTGGGTGGTTACGTCCCTGCCAAGCAATACAAGCAGCTTGCAGACCAATACCAGCAGTTGTTGAACCGTACAAAGACACTCGAGGCAGCATTGGAGGACGGCTACAAGAGGCTGGAGGAGCTAGCCCAGATCAGGCAGATCAAGCCCCTGCAACGTCTCAGGCCAATCTCAGCAAGGATCATCACCTTCCTGGCCCCAACCCAGTTGTTGATCGAGGCAGGCAAGGCAGATGGGATCACGGCCGGCGACCTAGTCATGGCAGATGAGGCCATTATTGGTAAGGTGGTCTTTGCAAGTGCATATACCGCCAAGGTAGAACTCCTTACCAGCCCCCAGATGGCGATGGTCGCAACAGTACGGCCCTCAAACATCGCCGGCCTGCTCAAGGGCGATGGAAACAACGGCATGGTCATCCGTACCAGGGCCCCCTGCCCGGTCAAGGTCGGTGAAACGGTCTTTCTGGACGATGGGCCTGGCAAAGGCCTGCCTGTGGGGACCGTTGTATCCAGCCAACTGGACCGCAAGGACCCATTGCTGTGGGTGATAAGGGTCCAACCAGGTTGGGACATGAGCCGGGCAAAGGTCGTCTGGGTGATGACAACCGGACAATAGGGGTCTGTGGTTCAAGGCTGCCGATGTACTGGATGCGGTTTGTCATATTGATCATTGCCTCTGCCGTACTACAGCTGTCAATAGTGAAGGGCCTGGCCATAGGCCCGGACCTTGTACAGCCGGACCTGATGCTCATACTCCTTGCCTACTTCGCTGCACATGCAACCAGCCCAGATGCAGTAGTCTGTTCCTTTACGATCGGATTGATGGCCGACATAACAGGCTGGACATTAGGGCCGCTGACCTTGGCATTTGGTCTGATTGGCCTGGCCATCTCGTACCTGCGGCAGTATGTGATGTTGGAGGGAATACCGCAAAGGGCCCTATTGATCTTCCTGTCAGGATTTGCCATCTCATCACTTGCCAGAGGCCTATCGGCCATCAAGGGCGTACCAGTCCCCATACCGCCTGCCAGCCATATGATCTTTGGGCCGCTGTATTCTGCTGTGATCGGTCCTTTCTTGATGCAACCCCTGGAATGGCTGATGCGACTGCAGGATAAGAAGTACAGGATGGGACTTAGATAAGCTGCTTGTAGGATGGATACCCACAGGACCAGGATCTTCGCCATCATGAGCCTACTGGCCTTGACCGTCGTGCTAGGCAGGCTCTGCTGTCTGCAACTGGGCGACAGGAAGGCCATCCAGGAACGGATCAGGAGACTAAAGGAACAACAGGGACAGACCTATGCCCTAGGTACCATCAGAGGAAGGATCCTGGATCGCAAGGGCAGGATCCTGGCACATGACCAGGCGGTCTTCAGCGTACGGGTCGCCTATCAACTGACCCAGTACGCTGATCCAAATGTGACACAGGCAAGGAGGTTGAACGCCCTCCAGAGGAAGAACCCTGCCAGGGCCCTAGCAGACCTTGAACAGATGGCTGCCCGCAACACCGCCATACTCGAGCAGGTGGTGGCTGGGTGTTCGAGGTTCGGCGATCCATGCGAGGTACTGTGGACAAGGATAAGGCGGTACAACCAATGGATCTGGTCCCATAGGCTATTCCAGGCCTGGAGGAGGCATTGTCAGGGGACAGAGTTATATAAAAAGTTTGCCGACAGGATCAATGCAGTGCCCCTGCAACAGGCAATTGCAGACCTACAGGCCCATGTCGATGACCCAAACCAAGTACTCATACTGGCTGGTAAGATCGACCTAGCAGAGATGCACGGAAGCATGTCCCTTGTAGACCTCAAGACCGACGATGATGTGCTGGCAGCAGAGCTGGAATTCAATGGGATCAAAGGTGTAAAGGTGGAGCCAAGGCCCATTCGGCTTTATCCTTATGGACCTGCTGCCTGCCACATCATTGGCTGGGTGGGAGCCGCAACACAGCAAGCAGATCTGGACCTCTTTGATCAAGACCCGCAGCGGCGCTACCTACCTGGGGACGTGTGTGGAAGGGAGGATGGGGTAGAATACGTCTGCGAGGTACTCTTGAGGGGCAGCAGGGGTAAGGAGACCTATGACGTCGATGGCCGTCTCTCAAGCCAGGTCCCAAACAGGCTGGGTAATGACGTCCAACTGACCATAGATATAGAGCTTCAGGTCGCCATCGAGCAGATATTTGCCCAGATCCCAAGGGCCACCCAGGGTCAAGGCATGGCGGCAGTGATACTCGATGTTTCCACCAGTGACATATTGTCCATCGTCTCTATCCATTCATATAACCTCAATGAGGCCAGGACTAACTACGAGGAGCTAGCCAACGATCCGAATCGGCCCCTGCTCAATAGGGCCTTGAACATGCAATATCCTGCTGGATCGGTCGTCAAGCCTATAGTGCTTGTCGCTGCATTGCAATCTGGGGCCATAGATCCCCAAAAGGTCATCAACTGCCCATCCCAACCGGCACCTGAGGGCTGGCCAAACTGCTGGATATTCAGGCAAGAGGGTCGCGGTCACGATAGCCTCTGGATCAACAATGCAAGGAATGCCCTAAAAGGCAGTTGTAATGTCTATTTCTCAAGACTGGCGGACGTGATCCCGCCAGATAAGCTCCAACAATGGCTCTGGTCATTTGGTTTTGGGCATCAATTGGATCTAGGCTATCCAGATTGCAACGACCCAGCCGACAAGGGCCTGCTAGAAAGACACCCAAGGAGATTCAGACAGGCAGCAGGCCAGATCTCAACTAGACCCACCTATAGCTGGATAGATACCATGCAACAGATCGGACCTCTCTTGCAAAAAGACCTGCGTCTGGTAGGGATTGGGCAAGGCAACTGCTGGGTGACCCCAATCCAGGTGGCCACAGCGATGGCAACATTGGCAAGGGATGGTGTATTCAAGATGCCAAGGCTATTTGCGACAGATCCTAGGCCTGGTGAAGGTGTTGATCTGGGTCTGTCAGCAGAATGCATCCAGACCATCCGCGATGGGCTTAGGGCCGTTGTCTATGAGGAGCACGGCACCGCCTACGAGGTATTCAAGGACGGCTTGTTGCAGAGAAGGGGCATAAGGCTTTTTGGCAAGACAGGTTCGACCCAGCAGCCGGCCAATGCCTGGTTTGCAGGCTGGGCAGAGGATGGCACCGGCAGGGCAATAGCGATTGCAGTAGTGATCGAGGGCGGTACATCTGGATCTGCAGATGCAGCCCCAGTTGCCCGCAGGATCATCGAGAGGTGCATAGAGTTTGGGTACCTGGCAGGCAAGGCCCCTTAACATCGGATCTGCACGCCTACCTGGCTGGCTGCCTGATGTAGCAGTACAAAGAACGCCTCGTTGTCAGGCAGCCTCACCTGCCTGCTGATATGCCTGGGCTGCGCCATGTAGGAGAGGAACCTCTCAACTGCCGTTGCTGACAACTGCCTGGACCAGATACCTATCCCAAGCCTCTGGACCTGTACTGCATTCAATAATTGCTCATACTGACCTGATACAGGAAGCACAAGCATGGGCTTTCCTAAGGCCAGGCATTCAGTGATCAAGGAAAAACCTGCCGAACTGATCACACCGCTGCAAGATGCCAGGTCGGCCATGAAGCCCTCCACAGACCTGCGCTTGAGTGTGCAATGGCCATAGGTGGCGTCCTCATCAAAGCCATAGATGACAAACCTCTGCCTCTCAAACCTCTTTAAGACCTCTAGACACCCTTCCTTATGCTGGCCAGTGCTGATGTATAGAAGGATGTACCCACCGTCTTTGGGCTCGATGTTCCGCAGCCATGGCCGTACTACAGGCGGGGCCAGTATTGCACTTGGGTGCGTCACTGCTGCATCGAAGAAGCTCAGGATCAGGTACACGTCGGCCTTGAAGGCATAGACCCTGACGATGGCCTTTGCAATAACACGGTCCAACAGACCAGCAGGAGGCATGGGGACACGGCAATGCGTTAGCACATGCTCATTGTCTATGCTGACAACCGGCAGGCCTTTGAACCTTGCCCACCATGCGCTGAATGGCTCAAAATCCGATAGGACCAGGTCAGGGGTCCATTGGCCGGCAATGAGATCCAACACCTGTTTGTTGTGCTTGGCAATACTGGGGAATCTCCGAAGGCCTGCCCAGAATGTCCGCCAATGATCGATCCGATCGTCCTTGTAGCAGAAACCCAACCCTTGGATGGGTCTGGTCCGGCTTCCAAACCGCTCCTCCAGATAAGGGACTGCCTTGCCAAAGCCGACGAATATGACTTCGTTACCTGCCTCCAACAACCGTTGCCCGATTAAATCCGCCCTTGTGCAGTGGCCAAGGCCCTCCCCAGCAATGCCGTACAGAATCCGGGCCATGATCACATGTCCAGCCGGTAGTCACTCCGGCTGTTGCCAGCAACGCGATAGGGCTTCGCCTGCAGGTACGTCAGTGTCCTTTCTATGATCCTCTTTGCAACAGGAGCTGCCACGGTACCACCGGTATAACCCTTGCCAAGCCTGACGTTCGGCCTACAGATCACCACACAAACCACCACCTGTGGATCCTCAGCAGGGGCACCACCAACAAAGGAGGCTATGTAGGCATCCTCTTGGTAGCCAGGCCCATCCTGCCTTGCGACCTGGGCGGTGCCAGTCTTGCCGAATACCTGCCAATTGTCAAGCCTGGCAGGCCTGCCAGTGCCTTCCTCAACCACTGCCACCATGGCATCTCGGACCAACCATCGCGCCACCTCTGGCCTGACGATGTAACCGACCTGGGCTGCCATCTGATAGGACCTGTGGCGTGTCTGCAGATTGCCAGAAGGCTCGATGATAGCCTTTACCAGGTAGGGGCGCACCAGACGGCCATCATTGGCGAGGATACAGATGGCCTTTGTAATCTGGATACAAGTAACCCCTATCTCCTGGCCAAACGGCACCCTGGTGATACTGTAGCCGGTCCACGTCTGAGGTGGTCTAAGAAGGCCCTTTGCCTCCCCAGGCAGGCCTATACCTGTGGCCTTACCAAACCCGAACAAGGACAATCCATTATACAAGACCACCGGCCCCGCACGTTGGCCTATCTTGGCCATACCTATATTGCTGGAGTGGGCAAGCACGGCCCTCAGGTCCATCTTGCCGTACCTGTGGTGGGAGTACTCGGTTATGACACCAAAACCCTTTCCCCTATAGACACCGTCCTCGCAGTCGATCAGCTCATCGGTGGTGACTAGTCCCGCATCAAGGGCAATGGCGGCAACAATCGGTTTAATCACACTGCCTGGCTCGAATTGATCTTGGATCGCGTGGTTGGCAAGCGTATTGGGATCGAACCTGCCAGGTTGATTTGGATCGAAGTCTGGCAAGGAGACCATCGCCAATATCGCCCCATTCTTGGGGTCTGCCACGATCGCCACTGCCCAGCTGGCCTCAAAGGCATTTAGTTGTTCTAGCAATGCCTCCCGTGCAAAATGCTGGATGGCACTGTCTATGGTAAGCACCAGGCCAGAGCCCATCAGGTCCTCTGCAAGCACCAGGGCATCCTTATCGTCTGCCACAGGTTTTAAGGGACGCCTAGCAACATCGGACAAGAAGACCTCCTGCCACCTTTGGCCAGCCAACTGCTGGTCAAAGGCCAGTTCCAGTCCTGCAAGTCCTGATCCATCCTTACTGGTAAAGCCTACCACACCAGAACAGAGCTGGCCCATTGGATAATAACGGACCCACTCTTGGTGTGCACCTGCGCCGCGTACCTTCCTAATCGCAGCTACCTCAGTGGATGTAAGGCCTGACTTGATCCTCACATAGCCAGGGTTCTTTGCCTCAAGTACGGCCTTGCAGATATCAGGACCAGGCATATGCAGCAGCAAGCTGAGCTGCTCGGCCAGTACCTTTGCGTCAGTGACGATCCTTGGCTCTACAAAGGCGACCCATTGACAGGTGCTTGCAGCAAGGATCCTTCCCCTGCAATCCAGGATAGGCCCCCTTGGCGCGGCCTGGGGCAGACGGGCAAGTTGTTGCCTTATCGCCCTGCCGGTGTAGTAGTCGCACTTGAGACATTGCAGGTAGAAGCACCTGGCTGCCAACAGGCCATAGGAACAGATCAGGGCCACCAGCATCACGACTATTGCACGCGTCCTCACTGTGCCCGCCTCCCTTCTGCTCAATGTCAATAGGCCCCTAATGTTTGGTGCCTACGCCCGGCTTGACAATCTCGCTCAATACCTCAGGGCTGGTCAGGCTTTCAAGTTGGAGTTGGCTGTACCACAACTGTTGCCTAAGCCTTGCCTGATCCATATGGCACCTTTGCAGGGCATAGAATAGAAAGTTGTTGGTGTGCCTGAGGTATACGATCCCCACCATCAGCACCACAAGCCAGCAGACTGGCCAAACAACCCTGATCCCTGTCATAGCCATCACTTGGCGGGCAGGCGTAGCCGCATACCCACTTGGAGGTCCTCACGGCCTTTCAATATGTCTTGATTGAGCTGGACGATCTCTACGTAGCGGTTCCCTTTGCCAAGCTCTGCTGCAGCGATCTTCCAAAGACTATCACCCTCTCGCACGGTATACCACCTTTCTGGGCCCTTAGTAGTACTGCTAGATGCGCTACTTGCACTGACCGTCGTGCTCGCCCCCCCGTGTTTAGCACTCTTGGATATAGGTTCAGGGATGGTCAGTTGCTGGCCTATCCGGAGGATCTGGGGCGATTCAAGTATACCACGGTTTGCCTCAAATATCCGCATGATATTCGCCCTCTTGAGTCCCTCATTGGGACCATACATACTCTTGGCAATACCTTCCAAGGTATCGCCTGCCTTTACCACATAGGTCTTTGGCCACTGACCAGTGGTGGCGGACTGCTGTTTGCTAGTACTGGCAGAAGGGTTGCCGGTCTCAGAAGGCCTATTTCCAGTATTGCTGGAGGCCATCATAGGCCGAACGCCACCTGCGGTCTGGCCAGTGCCAGGACCTGATAGCATGTTAGGCACCTTTGTGTCTACAGAGACACTTGGTAGATGTCCGATCGTAGGACCCAAAGTACCATCTTGCTGCTGGAGGTCTGCTGCCACCTCCTGGGTGGTCTCGGGTTGCTCAGCACCTGCTGCGGTTAGCTGCGGGGGCAATTGCAAGACTGCCCGGATATTGTTTGGATCGACTGGTGTACTTGCAGGTTCCAAGGACCTGGTCAAGACCGGCTCACCCTCTGCCATCTTCCGGACTAACTGTTCCCTGACACCTAGTCCAGGTGAGCTAACGTTGGGGGGAGGGTTTACGTTGCCTGCAGACCGGGCCTTGAACCTTGGAAGTCCGTTAATCAAGACCGCTATGATAAAGATAAACACTAGTCCCAGCAGCAATCCGATCTTCGTGTCCCTGGTCATCTTGATGATCCTCCATGCAAGAAAATCTATATCCTTTCGGCAACCCTCAATTTCGCGCTCCTTGCGCGTCTATTGATCGAAACCTCAGTTGGACCTGGCCGCACAGGCTTCGTGGTCAAGATCTTGTAGAGCCCTGCTTCGGCCTTGGCCTTGAAGTCATACTTGACTATCCGATCCTCAAGGCTGTGAAAGCTGATCACGCCGATCCGCCCCCCTTTCCGCAACAGTGAAGGGGCCTGTTCCAGCAATGCCTTGAGGTTATCCAGCTCATGATTGACCGCTATCCGTAAGGCCTGAAACGTCCTTGTGGCAGGATGGATACGACTGCGGCCCCTGTATGCTGAACAGACAATCTCTGCCAGTTGCTTTGTCGTAGTAATAGGTTTTATCTGCCTTCGCTCCACAATAAGCCGTGCTATACGCCTGGCCAGGCGATCCTGGCCATACTGATATATCAGGTCCGCCAAGGCCTGTTCATCTGCATTATTCACTATATCGGCAGCGGTGGTCCGAATACTTCTATCGAAACGCATGTCCAACGGCGCGTCTGTCTGAAAACTCAGACCCATATCTTGGTCAAATACCTGTGCGGAACAGAATCCAAGATCTGCCAGCATCACATCTACGCACTCAAGACCTGCGCTGCGTAGGATCTGTCCAATAGATGCGTAATTGCCCATTAGCAATATCACTTTGCACTGAAGGCCAGCCAGACTTGTGGCTGCAGATTCCAGGGCCTTCTGGTCTAGATCGATACCTACTAGAATCCCTTCAGGCCCTAGCTGAGCTCCAAGGGCCAGGCCATGCCCACCTTGACCTATCGTGAGGTCTACGACTATCCCTGCCTTTGGAGGCGCAAGGAATTGGCTGACCTCCCTGACAAGTACTGGCACATGCCTGGCACCTGCACTATCTTCAGATGGCGTGCACATGTCCTGTACGACTGAGCAAGGCCTGGACCTCGGGCGAGAATCCTACCCCCGCAAGGGCAGGGTAGGCCTTCCTAAGTCGCTCAAGTCGCTCTGCCAGGATTGACAATGATGCAATGGTCTGTTCATCCACGTGTCCGGCCAAGCCCCGCTTGACTACGTTCCAATGATCCATCTCGGTCTGCATGGTCCAAACTTACCTCCTTGCATAATTGCTAGCCAAGCTCATCATGCCTCTGCAGGACGTGCAGTCTGGCAATGGAGATCTGCTTTTGGTATAGCGACATGTGATCCGCCACATACCGTTCCCAGTCATCCTCATTCCAAAGCTCTATGTGATCCCGCACCCCAACCAAGACGATGCGGTCCCTTAAGCCCACGCGTTTGCGCAGCCTCTCGCTGATCAACAGCCTACCCTGACTATCCAGGTCTGCCTTGGTGGCCAAGGCAAAGCTCAACCTCTCAAATGCCACCGCCTCATCAGGCGCGGTGATATTCCCACCTACCAGGCCAGCAATCCGCTCAAAATACCGTTCAGGATACAGGCACAAGATCCCATCAGGGCCAAGGACCAGGTAGAAGTTGCTGCCGTGCTCCTGGGCGTCTATCTGGCTGCGCAGCCTGTTCGAGATCAGGACACGGCCCTTCTCATCTATCACATGCTGGTATTCACCTGTTAATAACAGCATGGAATCTATTCCACCTGGACACCAATCACCAGGGAGATCCTACCACGGAGATCCACTAATGCAAGCTTTTTTCCCACAGTTGGGAATCCGGGTTCCACCTACTCCCACTGCTGGGTGGTTACATGCATCCTGCGAGGCCTACTGGCCACTAGAAATGACTTGCCACAGGTCCACAGGCCCCTGGCCCAATCGCCAGAAACCCACGGCCCTGACCCCTATCTCAGAGCAGGCCTGGAGCTTGGCAGAGAGACTCTGCGTATCCTCAAAATACACCTTGACCCTGACAGGCTCTAGATACTCGAAATAGGGCGTCTTATCGTTGTCTCTGGAAGCGCTCTTGCCCAACCTATCAAGTAGCTCTATTGTTTGGTGGAAGCGAAGGGCACGCGAATACTGCACGACCTGCCAAGCGCGACCATAGAGCGGTAGTCCTATAATAAGCCTTTCCGTTGGGATCTGCTTGGTTGCATAATCACATACCCTCCTGCACCAATCCAGCGAGCATATTGGCCCAGGCTCGCCCCCCTGCCAGTGCTCATCATATGCCATCACTAGTACCTTGTCCGCTATCCTGCCAATCTCATTGTAGTCGTAGGCGTCTGCCCTAGGACCTGTCCTGGCAGGGACCGCAACGCTGAGGGTCTTGTCCGCGCCAAGCCTGATCTTTAGGAGTGTGAGAAACGAGATGAAGGCCTGCTTATCCTCTGGCCGGACGGTCTCAAAGTCTATCTGCACCCCGTCAAAAGGGCTGCTGACCGAAACTATGTCCTCAAGCAGGGCATCCCTGGTCTGTCTATCCTTGGCAAGGCAGAAGTACATCAGCGACCTGTTCGAGGGGGCATTGATGACAAGGTGGACCCTTTGCCTGCCTGCACGCATTGGCCCAAGACCTGGCCTCTGGACAGCCTGCCTTACCCTGCCGGTCTCATCCACTGTGGCACTGAAATAACATAGGTCGGTGATCGGTTCCTGGCCGGTAATGGCGGCCTCCTCTCCTTTGTAAAGATAGCCCCACAACTCCCTAAAGACAAAGCCACCGGCAGTGCATGGTCTGCTGGCTGCGATCAATACAGAAGCAACACACAAAATGGCCCTGATCTCGTCTGTAATCATCTGTCCTTTACCTCATCAACTTATCGTCATGAACTATTACTCAATATCGGCCCAATATTCCTGCCTGCTGTATGATTGCCCACCATCGCTACTCTGACTAATATGGCTCAGGTTGGCCTTTGGTTATCTAGCAATGTCTGGCGAATCCAAGCAACGCAGGCCTGTGCAAGATCGTGCAGGCAGACCCAAAACAGTATGGCTGATGCGGCTTACCAGCCTCCTGCTTGCACCGCTTGTAACCGTACTTGTACTGGAGCTAGGGCTTCGCATCCTCGGCCTCGGGTACAATACCTCGTTTTTCCTGACCAAGGATCTCAACGGCAAGACGTGCCTAGTACAAAACGACAGGTTTGGCTGGAGGTTCTTTGGCAAGACCTTGGCACGCACGCCACACCCATTCTTGATCACAAAGCACAAACCGCCTAACACCATCCGCATATTTGTCCTCGGAGAATCCGCTGCCTATGGTGACCCGCAGCCTGCATTCGGCCTATGCAGGCTACTAGAGTACATACTATCGGTCAGGAGGCCTGGCATACGATTCGAGGTAGTCAATACGGCCATGACCGCCATCAACTCCCACGTCATCCGCCAGATCGCCAAGGATTGCGCGGCACAGCAGGCTGATTTCTGGGTCATCTACATGGGCAACAATGAGGTCATAGGTCCTTTTGGTGCAGGGACGGTATTCGGCCCAAGGATCCCACCCCTTGCCCTCATCAAGCTACAACTTGCGATAAAGACCACCTACATAGGACAGGTCCTATCTGGGCTGATCGAGTCGATCAGGATCCGCCGGTCGAGCCTGAAGGAATGGGCGGGCCTGGCCATGTTTACCGCCTCCCATATACGCCATGACGATCTAAGGACAAAGATCATCTACAGCCAGTTTTCCAGGAACCTCTCTGACACCCTTTCATTGGGAACCAAGGCAGGTACAAAGATCATAGTCAGTACCGTCTCTACCAACATAAAGGACTGTGCCCCATTCGCCTCTGCCCACAGAGCCGACCTATCACAGGCGCAGCTAGCCCAATGGCAGGACCTTTATCAAATGGGGATCAAGGCATATCAGGCCGGCAACTATGTCCAGGCCATAGAATGGTTTACAAGTGCCGCAAGGATCGACCCGACCTTCGCTGGACTGCAGTATCTGCTGGGCTGCTGCTATCTGGCCACAAGTAACAACGACATGGCCAAGGCCTGCCTGACCAGGGCACGTGACTACGACAGCCTCAGATTCAGGACAGACACCAGCCTCAATGACATCATCAGGCAGGTCGCAGCAGGCCGACAGTCCGAAGGCATCTATCTAGTAGATGGCCAGCAGTACCTGGCCTCGATAAGCCCCAACGGTATAGAAGGTAGGGAGCTGTTTTACGAGCATGTCCATCTGAGATTTGAGGGCAACTATGCACTGGCGATGGCCATAGCCAAGCAGATAGATATGCTCATCCCGGATAGTCCATCGCCGCTATCTGAATGGCCAACGATCGATGCATGTGCCACGGCATTGGCCCTCTCGGACTGGGACCGGTATCAGGCACTCACAGGCATGCTGGCCAGGCTTTCGGATCCGCCGTTTACCGATCAGATAGATCACCAGCAGCAGTACCAGTACATCCATGAGCAGGTATCCTACCTGGCCGACAAGATGCACGCAGCAACCCTGGCCGAATGCGATCTGCTCTACCAGCGGGCCTTGGCAAGCCGGCCAGATGACTGGGTCCTCCATTCGAACCGCGCCTACATACTTCAGAAACTAGGAGGACTCGATGCCGCAACACAGGCATGGCAGGAGGTTGGGCGGCTCTTGCCCCACATCGGTCAAGGGCCATGTCAGGTAGGGATCATCAGGGCTGCACAGGGCCAGTATGACCAGGCCATAGAGGCATTCAAAGAGGCCCTCGCAAGGGAGCCTGATATGGTCCTGGCCCTCGACGGCCTTGCCAGCGCACTTGCCGCAAAAGGGCAGCATCACCAGGCCATTCGGTTGTACAGAAAGGCATTGAAGATCAAGCCTGCATTCAGCCAATCCCGGATGGGCCTGGCCTTATGCCTTGAGGCCATCGGTCAGGCGGAGCAGGCCCAAAAAGAACTAAGGCTGGCATGCGACCATCCAATCAATACCCCCACAGGCCTGCTGGCAGCAGGCAAGGCCGCACTGGACCATGGCTGGATAGATCAGGCAATCAAGCATCTAACAAAGGCCGCCCAAGTGGCCCCTACAGATGCGGTAATCAGGCTGTACTTGGGACTGTCGCTGTGGAGATCTGGTCGCCAGGAACAGGCCATCGAGCAATATGCCCAGTCGGTCAGGCTGGATCCAAACCTGCCTGAGGCGCACTTCCAGCTTGGTCTGGCCCTTGGCCGCTCCGCAAGGCATGCTGACGCAGCAGCGCACTTCCAACAGGCACTCAAGCTCCGGCCCGACCTACTAGAGGCCAGGCTCAACCTGGCAATTGCGCTTATCAATCTTGGCCAGACTCAAGAGGCCCTTGTGCATCTCAAGCAGGTGCTCAGCCAGGATCCTACCAATGCTACTGCCCTGCGACAGCTCAAGAGGATTCAATCCTCACTACAGACACCATAGACGATCGCCCATCACTTTGCCACATACCTCCTGCCAGTTACACTATCCCTTACCCTTGTCCCTGCAGGGAACTTAACGGCAAAGTCCTTTGCGGAAAGCCCTTGGTTGACCAGGATCTTCGAGGTACAGGTAAACCGATTCCAGAAGGGATCTGTCGGTGAACTGATCAAAACAGAGCTAGGGAGCCACAGTTTAGGCATTACCTCTTCCAGGGACAGAACATCCCTGGCCCTAATTACCTTCTTAGGCCCATCAGGTCTTAAGTCACTGATATACTCGAATCTTACAGGTGTATAGTCATGATCAATAGCAAAGTAAACGCTAGCTATCACATGTCTTCGTGAAATGGTCCATAGATCTACGCAAACCGCCTTAAACCCATTGACCTCTATTACGTTAGGGTCTAGCGTGCCACTACTGCAAGCGCACGGGACAACGGCCAGTTCTCCAATATACCAGATAATTGACCCCAAAAAACCGTAAACCCTAAAGGGGCTATGGATAAATCAAACAGATAGGAGCTGTTGACCCTAGAAATCGTACCGTACGGGAATGGTCGCCTGGGACGATCACCAGAGACTGCTCCGTAATCGTAACCACGCTCTCCGTCCCATGCCTGCATCCGGTGCGTCTTCCAAGTATGCTGGCCATCCATTACTGTCTCGTGTGTTTCGAACAAGAACAAATCAAACAACAAACTATCAGGATCATTCACATCCACCGTTTTTCTGGATCTGCCCACGATAAGCTTGACCGTCGCTGGGGTTATTATCTTGCCCAGACCAACCTCTCTACCGAGCCGGATTTCCTCCTCCGGGAGAAGGTTAGCTGCTTCCCATTCATACTCAATGGTAATATCGTTGATCTTGTGCTCCATTTCCTTACAAGCGGCAATTAGATCTTCTAACGTGAAAACTGCCGCACAAGCAAAGCCGCAGGCAAATAGCTGGACAACTACTATACCGATCCCTAATATAGAGCCGAAGAACAAGCGCTTATTACACATGATGGTCCCTTTCGATGTGGTGGCCATTTAATCAGTTAATTGCATCAGTTATTACCTACATATTCCTTATTGCAAACTCTGGCGACAATGCCATTTCAGGCACATATAAGTTAGTGGTTCCCCACGCCTGCATGCACACTTTTGAAGTAGAGTTTCGTAACATTCCAACCTATAAATTGTCGTGCAATCTCCCTCTAACCATTCTACGCACGGGATCAACACACCGAAACACCGCCAGTCACCTCCACCCGCCGGGCAATATAACCCACACCTTAAGCCTTTGCATGGAGGTGTTTGACCTGTACATAAGTCGGTACCGAAGTGCTGATCGCCACATTTGCCTAATACATGCATATACCACATCCAATCGCCTCGGCGTACAGCATAGTAAGCACTAAGCTGGCAACCATAATCAGCAGTTTTTCCCTTTGTCTGAGTCTCATGTTATCCCCTTCCAATAACTGTCCTACCTTTGATCAAGATAACGCCGCATCAGTTCTCGTCCACGCCTGGCAACATTGGCATCCGGATCGCTGACCAGTCGTGGCACAATCACCCTAATATGATAAAGCAGCTCCTGTCTAAATATCTGACCTGGAGCTGCCATCCTCTCATAGCAATCAGCCTCAATTACCAACATGGCCCCTATTCGGGCATACGCGGGCCACAAAGCGTTCACCAACTTTACATAGCCAATCGCCTTACCATAATTCTTCAAACGATGATGAGCAGCGGCGAGCAAACCCAGCACTTCAGGCGTAGCAACAGCATCACCTCTTTCTGCAAGGCGCTGCAAGAGAGAAATGACCTTTTCAAAGTAGTTCCTCGCAGCCAGCTCTCTGTCCATGGCAACCTTCTCATACCCCACTTGTAGTAGGTCTCGGCCACTTTGTTACGGACCACCAAAGATAAGTCAGAAAGGTCGTTAAAATCCCCCATCAAAGCTGCTAGCATCCTTTCGGCCTTTGCTTCACTGCCAAACATGAACTCAACGTGCGCAAGGCCGGCTCTTGCAAAAAGGGCATCTTCTCTGTCTGGCCAGCGGTCTATGACATAGTTATAAAGCTCATTAGCCTTTCCTGCATCCCAAATGGCCACCTCATACACCTCCTTTGCAGGGGTCTTATTATGCCAGAAAGCAGCGATCAACTGGTCAACAACCTCATCAATACTCGCGTCGCCCTTGCCAGGCTGCTTCTCAAGCAATGCCAACTGGGCCCCTATCGAATCCTCACTGTCAGGCCAATGGTCTATCACGTATCGATAGTAACCCTTTGCCCTATCATGCCTACCTCGCCTGCTGGACTGATACCCAATCTGATATACCTCCCTCGGCAAGCTAGGCTGGTCCTTGAAGATATCCAAGAGCCTGCTAAACTGCCTATCTACCTCTGTGTCATTGCCATCTACTATACCCTGCTTGATGATCTCTATCTGTGACCATAGCCCGTATCTATCCTTGTACGGATAATGCTCCACATTGTACCTATGCAGCTTGAGCCCCTCCTGTACACGGCCCAACCGGATGTAATACTTGCCAAG
>JARYLO010000028.1 GCA_029907605.1 Sedimentisphaerales bacterium | reverse complement strand
CTCCAGGAGCCACTGAGGCTCCTAGGTACCGTACGCTGATCACATCCGCACACCCATGATAGTAGCCTCGAAGACGATCGTCCCATTGACCAGGCCCTGGGTTGCGCAGGTGTAGCGCCTGCTCTTCTTCTCGCGAAGCTGGCCCAGCAGGTAGAGCCTACAACCAGGCTGGACAGGGGCCCTAAACTTTGCAGATTCTATCCCCCCAAAGCCCACGAACTCCCGGACGTCTAGCATCTTTCTGACAAAGAAGCTCAATAGTTGGGCCGCACATTCGATCATCACTACCCCTGGCATCAATGGCCTGCCAGGTATATGCCCCCTGACCCAGAACTCGTTTTCAGTGACGTCCTTATAGCCAAGTATCAAGGATCGCTCCAGGTCATACCAGATGATGCCGTCGAGCTGCTGCATCTCATATCGCTGTGGGTTGACCTGGCAGATGGCCTCCTTGTCGAACAGGGGCCTTGCCTCCAGATCGAGGCCCGATAGATCGAACAGGATTTGCGGTGGCATCTATATGCCCACTACCCTATTGAGGCTTAGCTAACATCCTGACGGATGCCTACGAGGGTTGCGACCGGAGCTCAAGGATCTTGTTTCTGACCTGCTGGGCCGCCTTCTTGATCTCCTGCATCTGCTTGCGGACCCTGGTACCTGCGGCCTTGTTACCCCCCTCGGCCTTGTTGACATCCATTTCAATCTCTGCAACCAACGTCTTGAGAGTCTCGTATTCCTGCATCCGAACGGTCCTCCAAAGCATCACGAGCTTGCCGAAAAGATAACCAGCACTCGGGCCCTTGTCAAAGGAAAAGCCGCTGTCTAGCTAATTGCGGAGCGACCTAAGTTGCTCAGGCAAGGGGATGTTGTTGCCGTTTTGATCCTCACCATAGCCGCAGGATGCCAACAGGGCAAGGTCCTGCAGCACACGCTTGTCCCCCACGAACTTGACTGTGAACGGAAAGTCCACATCTATCTTACCAAGGCCAAGTAGCCTGTTTAGCTCGCAGACCACCTGGGCATCCAAGGTAGACTCCCGGCCAGGCGGGCAAGGTGAGATAGGCAGAGGTCTCTCATAGACTACCACCTTACCCTGCTCAACTAGTCTGGATATGACCTTCTGGACTACCTCGCGAAAGTCCTGACTATTGGCCTGCTCGAGCAGGCCTGATTCGAGTACAAACCTACTGAGCATCCGTCTCTTGACGGCGTTTAGCTTCTCGTTGGCCCTGAAAAGCTCCAGCGGTTGGCTGGCGTCGTAGGCCTCATCATCTAGGTACATCTTCACCTCGCTGCCATACCTCAGAACCAGCCTAGATATGAGCGTGGCAGGTCTTACATGGAAACCCCTGTACCTGGGCACTGGTAGCTCTATGGTGTCTATCACGATGTACCGCCGCAACATACTTCGGCAGAGGTCCTCTGCGGCGTGGATGTACAGGCCTATGAATCCCATAAAGTACGACATCAACAGCCCCACCAATTGCCCCGGATCCACCACTGGCTCTTGACAAGCAACTATGGTACAAGGCCTCTGGTTGCTCGCATGCCGCTCGTAATAGTGGGCGAATAAGGTGGCTGCCACAAACAGATGGAAGACCACGCTTATATGCCCCCGAAGTACCAACAGATCTTGGTCCTGTCGCTCGCACTGGGTCCCTGCCACGTATGTGTCATACTGGGACTGGAGATTGTGGAAACGCAGTTCCAGACCGCGGAGCCGTTCCTCCTTGACTGCACCCTGGAGATAGTCTGCGTATTGTTCTGGGCTGGCATGTCCAGCAGCGCACACATCCTTGCTCTCATAGGCGAGGTTCAGGAACGCGGTTGCCAGGAGCGTGACTACCTCACCTATAGTGTTGGTCCGCTCGGCCTTGCAGTTTCTGGCAAGCCTACCAGGCGGCAACTGTTCTGACAATAGCTGCTTGGGCTGGTCCAACCCATCTACAGTAAGTCCCAAGGCCTGTGCCTGTCCAACAAGCTGCCCAGCGGCCTTGATCAAGACCTTGGCAATAAAGATAAGGGTCTTGTCGGTACTACCCAAGAAGTCCTGTCCTATGGGCAAGAGCCGGTATGCAGGGAGGGCGTGTTTGATGTGGATCAACTCATATCCTGCAGCGGAGAAGATCTTCAATGCCGCTGTCAATGCACGAAATCTGCACCACCGGCAGTTGTTCCTGGCATCATACGCGTCCAGTAACTCCTCTACCTGTTGTGCCTGGGCATGTAACTCGCCTAATAGCGGCCTTGTCAGTAGTTGCTGTGGTGCACAGCCGGTCAGCATCCTAGATATGCCCAGCAACCTGCCTGCCCTTTCGTTTAGCAGATCGCAAAAGCCCTGATCCGTGATCTCCATTTGGCGATCATTCCTTCCGATGTCGTTCAAGTGGTATTACCTGTGGCGGCCCAAACTGGGCCGGCGGCCTTACATCAAACAGACTTGGATTCAGGCTTGCATTGACCTTGGCTTGTGTGAAATTGACCAGGTATATGTCCCCTTCAGCAGAGATGGCATGGACATGCGAAGGTAGCCAGGTGCCTGCATCTATCGTAAAGACGATCTTGCGGTACCGTTGGGCATAACGGGACCCTGGCTTGGCAACGAACTCCAACTGGCAGGACCTTATGGCCTGGTCGTTTGCATCGATATGGATCAACCGCGACTCGAACCCAGCCAGCAGTTCATTGACATCACTGAAGCCTATGACGGGGAACTCCTGGCTGGCCAGATCGAATGCATCCCTAGGTCGGTTTGGCTCGGTCATCTGCCTCTTGGTGACCGACTTTACCTGATAGTCTATGTGCGTTAGCCAAACACCATCGAACAAGAACTCCTCCACACAGGGTTGGGCCTGCTGGTCATCCTGTTTGAGGGTCTGGAAGCTCACCCTTAACCTTGACGTGCCTGCGGATCGCATGTAGTAGATCACACCTGTCCTGACGGTCCTGCTGTCCAACAGGGGCTGCTCTAAGATATACTCCAGCCTTGCCTGATAGGTGTTCAGTGCCTTCCCAGCGGTCTGGACCAGACCGATGACCTCCTCCACAGACTGCGGCCTGGGCTGTGCAGGTGCAGCCAGGATCAAGCCGGCTAAGATTATGGCTACCGTACAGTCCATTGTACCGATCAGAACCTGCCTATCCTTACCAAGTCCAACAATTCAGGCAACTCTCCAACGACCACATCAGCCCTACATGCCAGGCCGTCAGCTGACCTGTGATTAGACATAAGCACAGGTATTACCCCAGCATTCCTGGCAGTGGCCATGTCTATTGCATGGTCACCAACCATCATGGCCTCTGCCGGACCTATCCCAAACTCCTGGCAGATCCGCAACAGTCCATATGGGTCAGGCTTGATAGGTCCATCCTCCCGGCCAATGATCAGATCTACCGTTAATCCATGCAGCCTGACGACGGTCATGACCGAGGCCTTGCAGTTCCTGGTCAGTACCGCCACCTTCAATCCAGCCTTGCGAAGGCCAAGGACCGTCTCAGCAGCCCGCCAGTTCAGAATAGACTCCCTGCACGCCCAGCGTTCGTGTTCGAGCAATATCCGGGTTGCCTGGTCCTTCTCGGGTGTAGGCAAGGCCTGGATGGACTCTAGCAAGGGTAGACCATTGCTGGCAAGGGATAACTGCCTTCTTATAAGGCCCAGGTCCAGCGGAGATTGGACTAGGGTCCCGTCGAGGTCAAATATCACGGCCTTTATCGTCTGTGGCACCACCTTGAGCGATTTGACTAGAAGTACCCACCAATAATTTATATGATACCACCTTGGCTGTTGTTTCACAATAGCACAGCGCACAAGCGCGTATATGGGTGTCAGACCAACAAAGGCCCTCAGACAGCTGGCCCAGATCGATAGCTACTTCACAGGGTTTGTACTCTGCAGGCAAGAGGACCGGCCTTGCCTGTCTTGGACCGCTGCCTTGGCTGCAGTGGCCAAGAGGATTGCTGCCTGCAATGCATGCCAATTGGGCCCCTCAAGGACCACCACGGTCCCAGGTGAGGGGAATCCAGACAGCGGGATCATGCTGGTTGGTGAGGCCCCTGGGATTGAAGAAGACCTTCAGGGCAGGCCCTTTATCGGCAAGGCTGGGCAACTGTTGGACAGGATCCTGCAGGCATGCCATCTAGACAGGACGCGGATATTTATCACCAATGTTATTAAATGCAGGCCCCCAAATAATCGCCCACCAAGACCAGAGGAGATCTCGGCATGTGTGCCATTCCTCTATGAGCAGATAAGGATTGTGCAACCAAGACTCCTAATCGCACTTGGGGCCCATGCAGCCAGGACCTTACTCAAGAGCGATAGAACCATAGGCCAACTGAGGGGTAGGCCCCACCTTTGTCAGATAGAGGGTTGCCAGGGGCCAATAAACCTGGTGGCCACTTACCATCCATCGCATCTACTGCGTAACTATACCTACGAGAATCGCAAGGCGGTCTGGGAGGATATGAAGCTTGCGATGCGGTTGGCAGGACTCGAAGGCCCTACTGGCGGTCCTTAGCCTGATCAGCCGCCTTGCCCAGCCTGTCCAAGAGCTCCATCTGGCCAGGCTTGAGGTGATAGCTATGGGACTGATCCGGAAATGTACCGGCCCTGACATGGTGACTATAGGCGGCTATGGCCCTGACGACCTGCACTGCCAGATCCGCAAATGCCACTGCAAACCTTGGCCTTTCGCTGGTAAGACCAAGTATGTCCGCGGCGATCAAGACCTGACCATCACAGCCTGCACCTGACCCACAGCCGATAACTGGTACAGGACTGGCACGGCAGATCATCGACGCCACCTCGCAGGCAGTGCCTTCAAGCAGTATCGCGCAGGCCCCATGGCCGGGTAATTGTTCGGCAAGCCTGATCAATTCGATGGCCTCCTGTGCGGTGGTGGCCTCTGCCTTGAGCCTACCTGTCTGGCCTATGTACTGAGGCCTGATCCCTATGTGGGCCATCACCGCTATCCCCGCATCCGCAACCGCCTTAAGGGTGTCCAGGTATGCCTTGCTGACCTCCATCTTGACCATATCGGCCCCGGCCTCGGTGATGAACCTGCCAGCGTTGCGTATGGCAGTAGCCTTGTCGACCTGATAGGAGAGGAAGGGCATGTCAGCAACTATACAAAGCCCAGGTGCGGCCCGCCTGACAGCGCCAGTGATAGCCAGCATAAAGTCCATCCCCACTGGGAGGGTATTCTCGAAGCCAAGCAGATGCTGCCCAGCAGAGTCACCAACGATAATCATGTCCACATCTGCCTGTGCAACAAGGCCAGCTGTGGTGAAATCATAGCAGCTTACGGCCACGATCTTCTTGCCGTGCCGTTTGGCCTCAAGTAGGTCCGCTATGGTCCTTCTTCCAGCCATAAAACCTCCCTACCTTACGAGAACCATCTAGGCCGATCAAGCGTATTATTGGTGCAAGGTCGAAGGGGCTGACCAGATTGATGGGGCCGAGAATTGCTAAAGTTTTCGACTGCCTTTTTACGATAACATCAATAGGCGCATAATATAGGCCTAATAGCTTTTCATCACCCTCCTCCGAAGCCAGATTCCTCTAAGGATCTGGCTTTATTTTTTCGTGCTGCCGTTAAGATCGACAAAAGTGACATGTGACTTGATATCAAGCTGCAGAAAATCCTAGGCCTGGGGAATTTCTTTCCTGGAGGTTTTGGTGAGCCTTGTATGATACTTAGGGCCTACTGCCCGGGACTGGATTCGAACCAGCACAGGATTGCTCCTACTAGCCCCTCAAGCTAGCGCGTCTGCCAATTCCGCCACCCGGGCCAACTGGTGCGGATTATTCTAGTTTCTCAAGGCCTGTCAATCTCCTTATATAGCGTGTTTGTCCAGGAATCCTTCGAGTTTCCTAGCCCTGACTGGATGCTGCAGCTTCCTTATGGCCTTTGCCTCCACCTGGCGTACCCGTTCCCTTGTGACCTTGAATATTCGCCCGACCTCCTCGAGGGTGTACGTGTAACCATCTCCTATGCCGTACCGGAGCTTGATAATCTCCCTTTCCCTGTATGATAGGGTCTTCAGTACCTGGTCTATCCGCTCCTTGAGCATCTCCCTGCTAGCAGAGGCCACGGGCGACTCGACACTATCGTCCTCTATGAAATCGCCAAAGTAGCTATCCTCACTTTCGCCTATGGGCCGGTCAAGGCTGATAGGATGCTTTGAGATATTGAGGACCCGCCTGGTCTCCTGGATGCTCATGCCAGCCTCTGCGGCAATCTCTTCTATGGTCGGCTCATGTCCGAGCTCCTGGTGCAGGGTCTTGCTTATGGTCCGCAGCCTGCTCATGATCTCTATCATGTGCACAGGTATGCGGATGGTCCTGGCATGGTCAGCGATCGCCCTTGTGATCGCCTGTCTGATCCACCATGTCGCATAGGTGCTGAACTTATAGCCCCTGCGGTATTCATATTTGTCCACCGCCCTCATCAGGCCGGTGTTGCCTTCCTGGATAAGATCTAGGAAGCTCAGACCACGATTGCGGTATTTCTTTGCAATGGAGACCACCAGACGCAGGTTCGCACTCGAGAGGGTCCTCTTGGCCTGCTCGTAGTGCGAGAAGATCCTGTCGCAGGCCGCACTCCTGACGGCCAGTTGTTCAGGCGTCTCCCCAACCAGCTCTTGCAGACCTATCAACTCCTGCCTGATCACCTCCCTATCCATCTGTTCAGAGCCACCACCGGATGGCGGCTGCGAGAGGGCCTTTTGTAGGTTCCGCATCTTTTCAAGGATGCTGGCAAGCTTCTGCTTCAATGGCTGGATCCTACTGGTCCTTAGGTTCAGCTCCTCCAGGAGTGTAGCAATCTTCCGCCTGTTGCGGGCCAACTGCTTCAGTTCTGCCTTGACAGACTGCTGGTCCTTTGCAGCAAGGACCTTCTTGAACAGGGTTTGGTTGACCGCTAGCAACTTGTTGATCGTAGCGACATTGATGGGTATCCGCCTGCGAATGGCGATCTTCCCTTGCAACGGACCTGTACCGCACTTTACCGCCCGATCGAAGGATGTGCTGCCATTGTAGACCTGCTGGATAAGGTCGATCGCAGCCCTTGCGCAGTAATCCGACTGGAGTACCTTCTTTCTAAACGCCTGCCTAGTCACCTCGATCTTCCTGGCCAGGGATATCTCCTGTTCCCTGGTCAGCAAAGGGATCTGGCCCATCTGTGTCAGGTACATGCGGATTGGGTCATCGATCCGCCTGGTCGCCTCCAGGCTCATCAACTCCTTCTCGATGACCTCATCGTCATGCAGCTGTTCCTCGGGGACCTCCTCCTCTACCTGCGTATCAACGAACACATCCTCGTCTGTGTCTGCAAAGGTAACACCCTCCTCTGCCTCTTCGTCGTCGACCAAGGCGATACCCATCTCGTCGAGGGTACTGAGGATCTTGTCCAAGTGGCTTGCACTTACCACATCATCTGGCAGCTCACGGTTGATCTGCTCGTACGTGAGGAATCCCTGTTTCTTGCCCTTTGCAATAAGGGCCTTGATCTTCTTGTCGGTCTCTGCGTCAACCGACAAAAGGTTCTCTTGCTTTACAGGCAGTTCGGCCTGTTCTTTGCTTGCCTTAACCTCCTTATTGTTATTCTTCCTAGCCAATTCCACTACCTCACTCAAATAAGCCCAAGACTACGTCTATTCCCACCAGCAGCGGCCGCACCATCACGGCCCCTGCGTAATACCTCCAAGGCCCCATTCAATCGCAACCGGAAGTTCCCCTTCCTTTGGCCCTGCTGGGCCATCTCCGCTATCAGGCTGCCTAGCTCCAAGGACTCGGTCCGAGCCAGCAAGGCCTTAGCCAGATTCCCAGGTTCGGCATGGCCATATTCCTGCATATATGAGAATAGCAATTCCGCGGCCGCCTTCAACCTCGGCTCGATAAAGTCATCAGGCCGCATCACATCCCTGACCTGATCGAACAGCTCAGGGGCATTGAGTATGACCTCGATGACCTCCCGCTCAGCCAAGGTCCTAAGCGTCCGATCCGCGGCCAGACCCTGTTGGCCTGGAACCATCTGCCTTGTAGACTGCCCTCTAGCAGCAGCCTCCATCCGCCGCGACAGCTCTGCGTCGACCTGCCTAGGCTCTAGTGATAGGATCCTGGCCAGGCGGTTGACCAAGAGCCCGCGGTCTACAATAGATATCTGTCCTGCAGATGCAGCGGTAGCGACTGTCTGCAGGAAGTCCTCGATCGCAGATCGCCTGCCGGCCCAACTGTCGTCTGAGCTCAGTTGCCTTTCCAGTTGTTGCCACTTGTAGGCCAATACATCTACGGCCTGGCTGATCAACTGTTCGAACGCCTCCTTACCATGGCCGATCAGGAACTCACAAGGATCATCTCCCTGCGGGATTGTGGCTATGCGGACATCGATCCTGTGCCTTAGGCAGACCTCCAATGCCCGGTTGCTTGCCGCCTGACCTGCCTGGTCCCCATCAAATACAAGGATGATCATCTTTGCATAGCGTCTCAAGATGCGGCCGTGATCACTGGTCAGGCTCGTCCCCAATGTGGCTACCACGTTATTGCAACCTACCTGGTGAGCCATGATACAGTCTGTGTAGCCCTCCACCACGACCGCACACTGCCTCTGCACGATGGCGTGCCTGGCTGCAGCAAGGCCATACAGACACGACCCCTTGTTGAACAATACCGTATTTGGCGAGTTTATGTACTTGACCGGATCACCGCTCAGCGTCCTGGCCCCAAATCCAACCACCGTACCTGAGACATCGCATATGGGGAATATCAGCCGACCAGCAAATCTAACCTGGCCTGAACTATCCACAAGCCCTGCGTCCCGAAGCACCTGCTCGGATATCCCTTGCTTGCGGGCTGCACCGATCATGATCGACCGATCAGCAGGGGCATAACCTAGGCGCCAGGACTCTATACTGGCCTGGCTGACCATCCTCTGGGCTAGGTATTCCCTGGCCTGGCGACCCATGACCTTGTCTGCCAGACATGACTGGAAGAACATGGCGGCCCAGCGGTTGACCTTTGCAAGCGCAGATCGATCAAGCCCCGCCACTGACCGCCTCTGCATCAGAGGCGACCTGAGGCGGATCCCAGCCCGCTCCGCAAGCCGTTCCACTGCCTCGGGAAAGGTCAACCCTTCCTTCAACTGCACAAACTTCAATACATCACCACCTGCACCGCAGGCAAAACACTTGAATATCTGCTTTGACTCATTGACGTAAAGGCTGGGTCGATGGTCGTCGTGAAATGGGCACAACCCAACCATCTCCCCTCCCTTCCTGGTCAGGGCCACATACTCACTAACCACATCCACTATGTTGTTGGCCGCCTGGACCTGCTCTATAGCAGCCTGACCCCAGAAACCCGGCATCTATGCCTTGCTCACCAGTACCTAAGGACAAGAAAGGAAAGCTTCGCCTGTCTGGGATCAGGCCGCACCTATCCCTGGCCTCGACCCAGACCCAATCATTTCTATATAAAACAACCTGCCAGGCTGGAAAGTCAAGTCAATCTATGATAAGGTGCTTCTACACAAGAACTTGCGATCTTCGCTGTTTTTAGGACATTTGGTATCGCAGTACACCTGCTATCCAATCCCAAAGACCCTGCTTGCATTGGCAGAAACTACCTCTGCCAACTGCTCAGGTCTGATCCCTCTAAGATCTGCCATGGCCTGGATCGTATGAACCAAGAAGGCTGGTTCGTTTACCTTGCACCTCCTTACCGGCTCAGGACTCAGGTACGGGCAGTCGGTCTCCACTAGGATCTGCTCCAACGGGATCTCCGCAACGACCTTGCGTAGATATCCTGCGTTCTTGAAGGTCACGATCCCACTGAAGGACACATAGAGCCCTAGGTCCACCGCCTGACGGGCCTGTTGCACCGTACCGTTGAAGCAATGCAAGACAATGGCCTTGATCCGATCCTTGTACGGCCTTAGTTGCTCCAGCGTCAGGTCGAATGCATCCCTGCTGTGTACCACCAATGGCAGGCCCAGATCAGCTGCCATCTGGAGATGCCAGGTAAAGACCCTTAGCTGCTCATCAAGACGGGCATCAGGATAGTGGAGGTCGAGGCCTGTCTCGCCGATCGCGCAGACCTTACTGCCTTCAGCCAGCCTGGCCCTCAGTACCTCCATATCAGACAGGCTAGCTGATCTGGCATGGTGTGGATGCAGACCAAGTGCAACAAAGAGTCCTGGGATCCTGGCCGCCTGGTCCAGAGACCGCTGCCAGTGCTCCTTATCCGTACCTACGGTAATCCAGCGGTCCACACCAGCCTCGGTGCTGCGAGCTATGACCTGCTCTATCTGGCTGGCCAACTCAGGGTATGTCAGATGGCAGTGGGTATCTATGATCATGTACCTGCTACTAGGCCTCCTCCAGGATCGCCTTGACTATATCCGCGATCGCCTTCTTGGTATTGCCATTGGGACCATTGGCGATGATAGAGAAGATCACATCCCCCCTTGCCGTCTTACAGACCCCCGAAAGGCTCCTTACACCAACCAGGTATCCGGTCTTTCCTATGATCTTGCCCTTAAATAACGCCTGGTCAAAGTAACGCTCAAGGGTCCCATCTACCCCAGCCACTGCTAGGGAACCCTCGAACAAGGACCAGGATGGATCCGAGTACATGTCGTACAAGACCCTCGTAAGGCATGCGGCACTGAGCCTATTAGCCCTGCTCAAGCCTGAGCCGTCATCGATCCTGAATTGGCCTTGATCCAGGCCCAGTGAGGATAGGTACCTGGTCAGTGCCTCACGCCCCCCTGCCCAAGAGCCAGGACTGGCTGTATCGAGAGTGGCTGCCGTGGTCTTGAACAATGCCTCTGCAGCCAGACCCAGGCTGTCCTTATTTGCCCTGGCTAGACAGTCCTTCAGTGGTGTCTGGTGCTCCCAGACCAGGTCCATTGGCAGGTCCGATTGTACAGGCCCTTCGATCAATCTCCCGCAGACCTGGATGCCAGCCCTGACAAGGGCCTCGGCCACCAGCACACCGAAGAAGATCGCCGGCCTCTCTATGGCCACATCAAAAGGACCCTCCTGGCCCCGGCACGTGCCCTTGAGGATCAAGGTGTTGGGCAAGTCAGGATGGCGATAGGCACCCACCCCTGTTGGGCCGCTAACGGCCTGCTGGACCCTGTTGATCAGGTGCAGGTAGGTATTCTGCGGATCCATTGCTACACGGACCTGGCCGCCCTGGGCTATGACCGTGATGGCCACGCAGTTGCAGTTGTAATTGATCCCGCAGACCTCGCTGGCATACCAGCGGTTGAGCTGATCTGTGGGCCAATTGGGATGTACACGCTGGTCATCGAACACGGTACTGTCAAGGATGATATCCCCAACCTGGGCAATCTTCCGCTTTGACAATCTCTCGGCGATTTCAGCCGGTATCCAATCTGGCCTCCTTCCATAGGCACGGTCCGTTTGACGATCGCCCAAGAGTGGATCGCCGCTGCCGACAATGACCAGGTCCTGACCGCATAGGTAGACCCTGGTCTTGTAGGTGAACCCAGGCCCCAAAAACCTTATGGCAGCGGCAGTAGTGACCAGCTTCATGTTCGAGGCTGGTATCAGGGGCCTTGTGGCCTGATAGCCATAGATGGTCCGCCCGCCTCTTGGACTTATTAGATGCACGGAGAGGTCTGCACCATCACACGACCTGATGATCCTATCGATCCTGGAGGCCAAGTCTGCCCTGGCCACCAAGGCAGGCGTAAGTACCAGGACCGCTAAAGGCCAGAGCGTCAAGACAGGTCTTCTAGCTTTATTCCTTCTGTGCATAGTTGGGGTATTTATACAGGTAATCGCATCTGGGGCAACCGGTTGGGTAGTTATCCTTGATAAACTTGATAGGTCTATTACACTTGCGGGCCGTAAAGGCATTGGCCAGGGTCAATTGATATGGGCATATTCTCAAAGACCGCACAATACATTAAGGAGCGTCTGGACAAGACCAGACAGCAGCTCAAGACCTCCCTATCAGCAGTATTAGGCATAGGCAGGGCAATCGACCAGCAGCTCCTAGACCAACTGGAGGAGACGCTGATCAAGGCCGATGTAGGGGTGGAGACCACTGCAAAGCTGATGGAGGACCTCAAGGTCGCATACAAGGCCCGACAGATCTCTACGTCTGATCAGATCATTCCCTTCCTAAAGGATAAGATCAGGTCTTACTGGCCTGCCTATGACTGTCAATTGCGACTGGCACCCTCAGGGCCAACAGTGATCCTTGTGGCCGGGGTAAATGGCAGCGGCAAGACCACCAGTATAGCCAAGCTCGCCTACACCCTCAGGCAGGACGACAAGAAGGTGATAGTGGCAGCCTGCGACACATTCAGGGCTGCTGCGGTCGAACAGCTGACCCTATGGGCAGAGCGGATCGGTGTGCAGATAGTCAAACAGCACACAGGCGCAGACCCTGCCGCAGTGGCCTATGACGCCTGCGAGGCTGCACTCGCCCGCTCCGCCGACTTCCTGATCCTAGATACCGCTGGCAGGCTGCATACGCAGAAGGACCTGATGAGACAATTGACCAAGATCCGCGATGTGGCTGCCAGGAAGATCCCCGGGGCACCTCATGAGGTGCTATTGGTCCTGGATGCCACCACCGGCCAAAATGCCATCTCGCAGGCCAGGCTCTTCACAGAGGCCATAAATGTCACTGGCATATTCCTGGCCAAGCTAGATGGCACCGCTCGAGGCGGCATAGTCATCGCTATCAAGGATCAACTCGGCATACCGGTCAAGTTCGTCGGGCTCGGCGAAAGGCCGGACGCGATAGCCGAGTTCGACCCTCAGACCTTTGTAGAGGCCCTATTCGGCTAGAACTCGTAGATGACCGAGAACTGGCAGCGGACGTCGTCCACAGATGGTCCGCCTACGTATTCGGTCCTCCAGCTCGATAGCTCTACACCAACCTTTGCATTCTTGTTGATGCTATAGATAGCGTTGCCAAATATGCAGCGATTCATCTTACGGTCGCCATTGGCTAGATCCTGATCATCGGGATTGTCCAGGCCCACACCTGCAGTCAGGCTCCAGCCGCAACCAGGCTCCAATTCTGCAGCCACCCAGCCACCCTTGGCATCAATGCCTTCCATGGTTGCCTGTCTAACGCCTTGTCCTATACCGCCCAGGAGGGCATCCAGGTTCCTGCCAATAAACCACTCTCCCTTCAGCGTGACCCCCTTGTCCAGAGGAATGCTGGCATCTATGTTGCCGGACCAGGTGGCCACCTCGGTGTTGCTGTACTCCTCCTTACCCCAATGGCCGGAGAGGCCAACGCTTAGGGGCTTGTTGTCAAGGCCGGGTATAGTCAGCCCCGCCCTGGCCTGCAGGGTCGGACCAAAGTCCTCGCCTGATTCGGCCACGAAGCTATCCCCTATGGTCCTTGTTATGCCGGCATCGACCTTGAAGGTCGTGTCCTTTGCAATCTCAAACTGCTTTGTCAGTCTGACCTGAGGCCTGCGATACCCCATGTTGCCACACCACCACAGGACACTGTAGTTCAACGTCCTCGGCACCAACGGGGATATGATGTCGGATGTCTGGCCTGCGAGGACACTGCATCTAGGCCCATCAAGCTGGATATATGCATGTCTCATCATGATCTCTGCCTTGTTCTCTGCAGCACCATTTCCATAGAAATCCACCTCCACCCTACCACTAGTCTTTATCTTCCCTGCCTCAGGTCCCTTGATGATCAGGCCCAACCTGCTCTCATTGGCAGTGATATTGGTCTCGTCATCGTCCTGGCCAGACCTGGTCACCCATTTGACATAGTCGCCAGGTTCAACGCGGGAACTGTCGTAGGAGACATCTGCCTTTAGCCTTCCATAGACCTGTACATCTAGCTGCGACCACACGTTATTCTTGGGCTGATCTGCTGCAAGACATGTCATGGTCGTGATGAGGGTGATGGCTACCAACATCCTTGTCATCATGATCGTCCCCTTTCAAAGTCTGACTAGTTGCCACCTGACATTGAGGCGCCATAATCTACGCATGACCTGGTCTTTGTCAACAACGCTGTACGAAATTGCCTTGAACGGTCAGCCTCAAGATGGTACCCTGCTGGGTTATGTTGTTAACCCAGGTATTGAATCCAAGGTGTATCAAGCTGCCATTGGTCGGTAAGACCAAGGAGGAGGTCATCAATGAGCTGATAGACCTGCTTGATGCTAACGGCCTTATAAAGGATAGGCGTCAGGTCGCCGATGCGGTATTCGCTAGGGAGAAGACCCGCAGCACAGGCATCGGTTCTGGCATAGCCATACCACACGGCAAGTGCACTGCGGTAAATGAATTGGTGATGGCCATCGGCATCACCGCAGAGCCGATAGATTTCGGTAGTGTGGATGACAAGCCTGTCAGGCTCGTGATCCTCTTGGTCTCGCCAATGGACCAGACTGGACCCCATATCCAGGCACTTGCAAGGATCAGCAGATTGATGCTGGCCGAAAACTTCAGGCAGTCCCTTGAAAATGCTAAGGATGCACAAGAGGTATTGAATCTGATAACCAGGAGGGAGTCTCAGTAAAGTAGCAAATCGATCTAGTTTTGCAATAGGAGGTCAAAAATGAGTACTGTGCTAAGAGAGATAGGTTTTGTCATAGCGGTATTGTCGTTTGCAGTGCCGAGCCTGGTTACAGCCCAGGTGCAGGATGTGACTGGGCAGTGGGAGCTGACCGTTGATTTTCAGGGCATGCCCATGAAGTCAACCCTGTTGATCTACAAGGACCGGGATGGGGCCCTCAAGGCCAGATGGGGTGCAGCAGAGCTGTCGCAGGTCAAACTCGAGGGGCAACGCCTGAGCTTTGTCCGTACCATCCGGTTTGGGGACCAGGAGTTCTCTATGAACTTCCAGGGCACGATAAAGGATGGGAAGCTGACTGGCACGCTCTCGAGCGACCAGGGGGACTCCTCCGTTACAGGCCTCAAGAAGGCTGCCAAGCCGGATATAGTAGGCGTTTGGGACGTAAGCTTCGAGGTATTTGACCGCCAGATCACAGCCAGGCTGTTTGTCAGGCAGGCCCCTGACGGCACGATTAGCTGCGACTGGACTGGCGAGGCCGGTGAACACAAGGTCTCCAATGTGAAATTGCAGGATGGCAAGCTCACATTCACCCGGACAAGCAAGATAGATCAGATGGAGTTTGAGACCACCTTCGAGGGCACCGCAAAGGCCAACAAACTTACTGGCACACTCAAGGGCCAGATGGGCCAGTTCGAGGTAACAGGTACTAGGTTCGGTGCAGAACTGATAGGCCTTTGGGAGCTGACTACCGTCTCTCAGTTTGGCACGCGGCAGAACCTGCTGATCGTCGAACCAGATCTGACAGGTAGTTACGAGGGCTTTGGTGGCGAGACCCCTTTGAAGAACCTCAAGTTAGAAGGCAAGCAGGTGACCTTTGATGTAGAGATGGGCTTCGGTGACCGGACCTTCAGGATGCAGTTCAAGGGCACATTGGAGGCCGGCTCCCTGAAGGGACAGATCACATCCGAGAGGGGAACTAGCGACGTGACTGGCAAGAGGCTCCAGTTGCCTATATCCGGCCAGGCAGCCAGTAGTATCATGCAGCAGCTTGTGGGTACCTGGGAGTTTACTACCGAGACACCTGGTGGCACCAGGACCAATACCCTTAAGATCAACCCAGATCTGACCGGCACCTATTCTAGCCGAAACCAGGATACACCCATCCAGGATCTGAAGGTCGAAGGCGACCAGGTCAGCTTCAAGATCACAAGGACATTCAATGAGAATCAGTTTGTGATGGAGTTCAAGGGCAGACTCACCGACGGCAAGTTGGTCGGGGAGTTTGTAAGCGAAAGGGGCAGCAGACCTGCCACTGGCAAGAAGGTAGGCCAGTAAGACCTACATAGGTTGTTCGGTCACGCACCTTGGGTCCACAAAGTGCAGCAGGTAGTCAGGTCCCCCTGCCTTTGTACCAGTGCCTGATAGTTTGAAACCGCCAAACGGCTGGACCTTGACCATAGCACCTACGCAGTGTCGGTTGAAGTAGAGGTTGCCGACACGGAAGTGCCGCCTTGCCTGCTCGAGGTGCTGGCGATTCCTGCTAAAGACCGCACCAGTAAGTGCGAACCTGGTACTATTTGCCCATTCGATGGCCTGGTCAAAGTCCCTTGTGCGCATCACTGCCAGGACAGGCCCAAATATCTCTTCTTGGGCGATCCGGCAGTCAGGGGTTATACCTTCCACGATGGTCATGGGTACATAAAAGCCCTTCTTTGGGACATCGGATCTGCAGATGATCTTCCCTTCCTTGGCGGCAAGGTCGATGTAGCTTTGGATCTTCTGCTGTGCTGCTTGGTCTATCACTGGACCCATATAGTTGGCAGGATCCTCAGCAGGACCTATCTTCAGTCTTGCCGCAGATTCGACCAGCCTTGGCACAAACCTATCATAGACCCTATCCACTACGATAAGCCTCGAGCATGCAGAGCACTTCTGGCCTTGATATCCAAAGGCAGAATAGAGCACTGCACTTATGGCCCTGTCCTGATCCGCATCCTCGTCGATGATTATGGCATTCTTGCCACCCATCTCGGCGATGACCTTCTTGAGATGATCCTGACCGGGCCTGGGTTTTGCTGCCAACTCTGTCAGTTTCAGACCTACCTCCATGGAACCAGTAAATGCAATCACTGCGATCCTTGGGTCCTCAGCCAGGTACTGACCTACCAACGAACCAGGTCCTGGCAGGTAGTTGAATACACCAGAAGGCAATCCCACCTCCCTAAAGACCTCAACAAGATGATGTCCCACAACTGCCGATTGGCTTGAGGGTTTGTACAGGACACAACTGCCCACCGCTATTGCTGCCGAGACCATACCACAACTGATGGCAAGCGGGAAGTTCCAGGGCGCAATTACGGCGGTCAGGCCCTTTGGTTGGTAGAAATACTCATTCTTCTCACTGGCATAGCTGCCCAGGTCCAGCAAATGGTCGAGCTGCAGGGCCTGACGGCTGTAGTACTCAAGGAAGTCTATGGCCTCGGCCACGTCATTATACGCCTGATCCCATTGCTTGCCCTCCTCTAAGACCTGCCAGGCAGAATAGTAGTATATCCTCTTGCGAAGTAACTCTGCTGCTGCCAACAGATACTTGACCCTCACAGATGCCGGGACATCCCGCCAATCCAAGAAGGCCTCCTGAGCTGCTTGGATAGCCTGATCCAACTGGGCCTCTGTTGCCTGGCAGATCACTCCTATGACCTCATCCGGATCTGCAGGATTTACTGACCTGAAGGTCTTGTCTGTCGTCAGGTCGCTGCCTGCGACAAACAATGAATAGGACCTACCGAGCTGCGATCTAACCTTTGCAAGGGCCTGCTGAAATGATCTTCTGGCATCTGGATCGTCTTTACCGACAAACAATGGATGATTCTTGAACGGTCCTAATTCTAGTCTATCGCTTGGTTTATTTGAAGACCTCAATTGTCCGGTGCTATTCATTCGAAAGTTCTCTGCTCCTAAGATATGCCTGCCTTATTCCATGCTGTAAGACCTCATAGAGCCTGCCTTCACGGAAGGTCTTGAAGGCAGCCTCCGTAGTCCCACCTTTGGTTGCCACCTTGGCCGCAAGGTCTGAGGGCCTCTGCCCTTCCCTATCTGCCAGTTCGGCCATAAGGGCCGCACCCTTTGCGGTCTGCAAGACCAGCGCCGTTGAAAGGTCTAATGGTAGCCCCATGTCCACACCAGCCTTGATCATCTGGTCCATCAAGAGGAAGTAATATGCTGGGCCACTGCCGCTGATGGCCGTAACCACATCGATCATGTCCTCGCTATCGACCACCACCGCCTTGCCCACGCAAAGGAATATCAATCTTGCCTTCTCCATCTTGGGCAAGGCCTTGGTATTCGCATATAAGGCACTTGCACCTTCATCTACCAGGGCAGGCATGTTCGGCATGACCCGAGCTATCGCCACGTCGCCAAGATACCTGGCAATGGTCTCAATCCTCTTTCCAGCCACGATCGATATTACCAACGTGTCGCTCCTGACGTGCCCTCTTATGCTCTCCAGGGCATCGGCCAGGTTCTGAGGCTTTACGCTCAAGACCAATACATCTGCCAATTCCGCGGTCCTGGCATTCTCGTCAATGGGCCTGACCCCATATCTTGCAGCCAATTGCTCCAAACGTTCCGGCCTTACATCACTGATATAGATCCGCTCTGGCCTGTAGACGTGTGCTAATATCACGCCCCTTATCAGGGCCTCGGCCATGTTGCCTGCGCCTATGAAACCAATCGTATCCATCCGACCTCCAGGATATCGCCTTTAGTTACAGGTTAATCACTGCCCGGGATTGGGGCCCGATCCTCTTGCGGCACCTTGACTGTGCCTGCCTCGAAGTCCTCTGCCGATGGACTGAGCTTGAGATTGAACCATGGACTTGTTGTGTTCTCTACTAGATCCTGCCATCTGACCATCTGGCCAGTATATGCACTGATCCTGCCCATGATGGCAGCCATGGTTGCCTCTGCCACCGCCTTGGCGTCATTTATGGGCTTGCCTGACCTGATGCTATTGATAAGCTCCTTGTGTTCGATCACGTACGGATTACCGTCCTCGAAATCCGGGATGGACATGGAGGTCTGGATGGGGCTATCTGCCCATAAGCTCCGTTCGGCCCCAACAAAGTGCTCGCTGACACGGCTGTAGCATCCATTTATCTGCCGACACATGCTATGGACCGTCACGTCCTCGCCATAGTCAAAATCCACACTGAAGAAGTCATATTGATTGCCTGTCTTGCGGCGTGCCCTAGCCCCAAAACCCAGGGCAGACCTTGGCGGCCTACCTATGAACCAATTGGCCACGTCGATATTGTGCACATGCTGCTCCACAATATGGTCGCCGGACATCTCTGTGAAACTGACCCAGTTCCTGGCCATATAATCTGCGTCGCTCTCGTCTGGGCCCCTACTGTGGAACCAAAGGGCCCCACCACACCACCAGATCCTTGCAGATACGATCTTGCCTAGCGCACCATTCCTGACCGCATAGGCATTCCAACGATAGGCCTTCTGGTACCTCCGTTGGGTGCCTGCGACTATGGAAAGGCCCTTTTGTGCTGCTAGGCTACCTGTCTCTATGATCGCCCTTGCCCCTGGCGGATCGACAGCCACAGGCTTTTCCATAAACACGTGCTTTCCTGCCTTTATGGCAGCGGCCAGGTGTAATGGTCTGAACACTGGCGGCGTTGCCAGTATCACCACATCCACCTCTGGAAGGCTAACCAGATGCCTGTAACCTTGGTAGCCTGTGAACATCCGCTCTTCGCTGACCTTCCAGACCTGGTCTACAGGCTTGCCTGCCTGCTGGCACCACTGCCGGACCTGCCTTACCGCCTCCTGCATGCGATCCCGAAATGGGTCAGCTAGTGCAGTGATGACTATCCCGTCCGATGATGAGAGGCAATCTATTATGGCCCCCCTACCTCGGCCGCCACAGCCGACTGCGCCTACTCGGATCACGTCCGAACCTGCTGCAAAGATCCTGCTAGATGCCGAGCCCAACGCGGCTAGACCCAGCGCTAACCCCCCAGAGCCCTTCAAGAACTGCCTTCGTGATTGCATCGTCTGCCCCCTTATCTCTAGAAATTGTCCGCTGCCCTATATGCTGCTATGAGCGATTGCTCTGCCTGTTTTCCACTGCCCTTGCTGTTGCCATGTTCCATGCAGATAACACCCTGGTAACCCTTTGAGTGTAGGTGTCTGAATATGTTCCTGTAGTTGATCTCACCGGTCCCAGGCTCCATCCGGCCGGGGTTATCACCAACATGGAAGGCAGCTATCTGATCCCACGCCCTATCGATATTGCCGATCAGATTGCCCTCGGTGATCTGCTGGTGATAGAGGTCATTGACGATCTTTACAGCTGGGCTGTCTACTGCCTTGCATATCTGGTATGCCTGGGGGATCCTTTGGAGGAACTGGCCTGGGTGATCATGGGGATTGAGTGGCTCTATCACCAGGATCAAGCCAGCCTTTGCCGCCAGCTCTGCTGCGCTGCGTAGGTTCGATATCACATTGGCAGTTTGATAATCCCACTCCAAGGCCCGATCGTAAGGTCCAGGTACGACTAGTGCCCATTTAGCAGAGGTCCTCTTGGCCACATCGATTGCCCGTTCTACCGCCTTCAACAAGGCAGCCCTGGCATCTGGCCTGCCAGTGACCAATGTAGGTGTTTGCCATTCGGTATACATGACAAACGGTCCAAGCGTCATACCCCTATCTGCCAAGGCCTTGGCGATCTGCTCCTGTTGGTCCTTGGGCCTACCCATCAACCCATTGTCGAACACTGCCGAAAAGCCCTGGTCTGCTGCAAACTTGATGTTCTCCACAGGGTCATCCCCTACGTGCGCAGAGAATGCGTTTAAGGTC
Organism: Sedimentisphaerales bacterium; assembly: GCA_029907605.1. Classification (GTDB taxonomy): domain Bacteria; phylum Planctomycetota; class Phycisphaerae; order Sedimentisphaerales; family Anaerobacaceae; genus DTPU01. The sequence continues at coordinate 6,439 of JARYLO010000028.1, read as the reverse complement.
GGGGCGTACTTGAGCTTGAAGGCCCTGTTCATTTCCCCAGATTGAGCGGTTAGATTGGAAGGTCTTGCGAAGATCCAGGTACTGGTCGCCACTGCAGCGGTCTTCATAAAGGTCCTTCGGTCCATGGCCTTTTCTCCTAACTTGACTGGAGCTGGTTCATATCTTAGACGGGCGTATCATGGCCGGGCATCCAATCATTGTCAAGCCAGTTCAGGTGACTTCCTTGACCAGGTCACTGACCGTGGTAAAAAAGATCTGTACCTGGTAGGTGCCTATGGGACGAGAACCTGACAAGAGGCCTACAGGACCGTTGGCAACGGCACTGACCTTATTGGTCTTGTCGCTGGTGTGCATCCTTGTTGTCCGCGACCTGCGGTATCTGCTGGTCGGTAACCATCATCCCGACCGCAATGCAGCCTCAGATTTGGTCGAGCTCGATACCGCAGATCACATAGAGCAGGCCATACCCAGCCTGCCACCACAACCTCTGCTCTTGACACCTACCAGTACGAGGGCCATATCGTTACCGGAAAACGAGGCCTTACCTGGCCCAATAGAACCAATCCAGCAGGTAGAAGCACAGCCGCAAGGAGAGGATGATACATGGATCTTGGACCAGATCATAGCTGGCATTGGTTCTCTGGGCCTGACAGAGCAGCAACAGGAAAGGGCCACCCAGATCCTGACAGCCCCTTGGGAGCAGTTGGGACCGGCAGAGAGGCAAGGGTTGTGGGAAAGGCTGCAGGTCATCTATAACCAATTGATGGATATGCCTGCAGAACAGCGGCAGCAACAGGTCGACCTTTGGCTCGAATTGGCCCAGCAGTGGTGGCAGGAAGGTCTGACCGGTCAAGGATTCCTGGACTCGCTTGAAGGGCCTTAGTCCTGCTATTTGTTTAAGAAGACCACGCTTGTTTGGCAGGCCTTATACCCGTATCATGCCCAGTTGTTTCTGTTAGGAGTAGACGATGGCCCACAGATTCGTCAATCAGATCGGCCCTGGTGAGGCCGTTGAAGGTATATACCTCATCAAGGAACCGGTCCTCAGGAGTACTGTAAAAGGCGATCCATACATCGCCATGTTCATATGCGATCGCACAGGCCAGATAAATGGCAGGATGTGGCAGGCAAGCCAGGAAGTCTACCTTTCCCTACCAAAGCCGGGCTTTGTGGCCATCCAAGGCCGCAGCGAGCTGTACCAGAACAGCCTCCAGATCGTGGTGAATTCCATCAAGCCGGTGGATCCATCGCAGATCAGGATGGAAGACTATCTGGCCAGTACTACAAAGGACATTAAGGCCATGTTCAGCCAGGTCCAGCAGATCTTGTCGCGGATCAAACACCCCCAGATAAGGGCCCTGGTGGATCACTTCCTTGCAGACACGCAGCTTATGGAAAGCTTCTGCAAGAGCCCAGCCGCAGTGAAGATACACCACGATTACCTCGGCGGCCTGCTGGAGCACACACATAATATGCTGCAGGTTGCAGAGGCGATACTACCTTTCTATCCTGAGCTGCAGCACGATCTGGTCATAGCCGGCATCTTCCTGCATGATATGGGAAAGACAGAGGAGCTGTCCTGTCAGAGTGCATTCTCCTACACAGACTCTGGTCAATTGATAGGTCATATAGTCAAGACGGTCCTCATGATCCATGCAAAGGCGGATCAGGCCAGGTGTGCAGGCCTCCAAATAGATCAGGAGGTCCTTGATATGCTGGACCACATAGTACTGGCCCATCATGGGGCATATGAGTTCGGATCCCCAAAGCTGCCAGCAACTGCAGAGGCATTCATGGTAAGCTACATAGACCAGCTCGATGCAAGGATAAGCCAGGTCAATGCAGCCACCAGCGGCGATTTCGACGGCAATTGGACCGCCTGGCAGAACTCCTTACAGACCAGGCTATACCGCAGGAGGATTCAATAGGCTTATGATAATGGCTGCCCGGCAGTTCCCCCCAGCAGGCACTGCCGGGCAGGTTGTGTCCCTTTATTAATTAGATCGGTCTTGCCATTAGGAGTCCTAACATTTTCTAGTTCTACGAATGGGCTCAGATGCTAGATCTAGGAAGATCCTCATGACATACGAGTCTTTGCCTGTATACTCCCCCAGTCAGATCAACGCCATAGTAAGGCAAATCCTCACGGAGGCCTTGCCAGAGCGTCTGATCGTCCGGGGCGAGATCAGGGACTGGAAGCTCCACCACAGTGGACATTGTTATTTCCTGTTGAAGGATCAACAGGCGGTCCTGCCTGCAGTGATGTGGGCCAATAACTTCAGGACCGTCCGGTTCAGGCCTGCGGATGGCATGGCGGTACTGGCTACCGGCTATCTAGATGTCTATGTGGCTGGCGGCCGGTACCAGTTGATCGTCGAAAGATTGGAACCAGAAGGCACAGGTGCGCTGCAGTTGGCCTTCCAGCAGATGGTCGCCAAGCTCAAGGCAGAGGGGCTCTTTGATCCTGCCAAGAAGAGGCCCCTACCGCGTTATCCTATGAGGATCGGTATCGTCACAAGCCCATCGGGCGCGGCACTGCATGACATATGCGAAGGCATACAAGGCAGATGGCCTGTGGCAAGGTTGCTGTTCTTCCCAGTACCTGTCCAGGGTGAGGGTGCAGCAGAACAGATCGCCCGTACGATCCGCTGGATCAACCAGAATAAGGACAGATTTGCCCTTGATCTATTGATCGTCGGAAGGGGCGGGGGCTCCTTGGAGGACCTGTGGACCTTCAACGAGGAGGTCTTGGCCAGGGCCATATACGACTCTCAGATCCCGATCATCTCTGCGGTAGGGCACGAGATCGACGTGACCGTCGCAGACCTGGTTGCAGATGCGAGGGCCTCCACCCCTGCAAAGGCTGGTGTCGTGGCAGTGCCTGATGTCCGCGAGGTACTTGACCAGATCGGCCACTATTGCAGCCGCCTAACAAACCAGATGGTCAGCAGGCTAGAACTGGCAAAGGCCCAGTTTGCTGCAGCAAGCGCCAGTGAGGTCTTTACCAGGCCGCTGACCATGATCAGGTCGCGAGAACAGCAGATAGACGAGCTATCGGTTCACCTAGTAGATACACTTAGATCTCGCGTGCGTCGCACCGTTCAGGTCTTGGACCACTATCAGGTCTTCGTCTCGCGCATCGAGCCACATAGGCTGATAGGACGCTGTGCCCTGGCGGTCAGCGAGGCAAGGGCCAGGGCCTCAGCAGCCATTGCATCCATACTAGCGGCCAGCAGATGCCAGGTAGAGGCCCTTGCAGGCAGGATCCAGGCCCTGGACCCAAGGGCAGTCCTGGCCAGAGGTTACTCGATCACCAGGAACGCCGGTACAGGCAGGATCATCCGATCCATCAAGGATGTAGAGCTCAAGGATACCATCCTCACCGAACTTGCAGGGGCAAATATCATTGAAAGCCAGGTAACTGCCAAATACAATCAAATCAGGTCAGTACATGGCTCAGACAAACAACAAGGAACTGGGTAAGCTCAGCTTCGAACAGGCGATCGAGCAGCTCAGGAAGATCGTAGAGCGTATTGAACAGGGCCAGATATCCCTGGAGGAAAGCCTGCAGCAGTATGAGATGGGTATGGCCCTGATCAAGCATTGCAGAGCCATATTGCAGCAGGCGGAAAAGAGGATTGAGATGGTATCCACGGACCAGCAAGGGTCCGATCAGATGCCATCTTCATAGGGCGAGCGTGGCGGAATTGGCAGACGCGCCAGGTTTAGGTCCTGGTGGGCATTAGCCCGTAGGGGTTCAAGTCCTCTCGCTCGCATCGAATGGACTTGTTCCAGATCAATCAAAGGCGTACCAGCGTCAGGATTGAGCTGACAGCAGGTCTGACCACCTTCCTCACCATGTCCTACATCATCTTTGTCAACCCCAGCATACTTGCCAATGCAGGTATGCCTAGAGAGGCAGTGATGGTAGCCACCTGTCTGGCTACTGGCATAATAACCATCGCAACAGGTCTTGCATGTAATGCCCCCATAGCCATGGCCCCTGGCATGGGCCTGAACGCATTCCTTGCATTCAGCCTCGTCCAGGCAGGGAGGATGTCTTGGCAGACCGGGCTGGGTGTGGTCTTCTTGTCTGGGTTATTGTGTCTATCGCTTACCCTCTTGGGTCTGCGCAGGCGTCTGGTGGAGGCGATACCGCCAAGTATCGTTGGGGCGATCTCTGTGGGGATCGGGTTGTTCATCACCTTCATCGGCCTAACAGACATGGGCCTTGTGGTCCGCAACGAGGCCACGATCGTGGGCGCTGGGCCTATAACACCTACGGTCTTGATCGCCCTGTGCACACTGATCCTCATGGCCTTTCTACAGACAAGGGCCATCAGGGGCGCACTACTGGTAGGGATCGTCTTCGCAACTGCCCTGGGTCTGGTGTTCGGCTATGTTGCAAGGCCCACAGGGTTATCGATCTCCAGCCTGAGCATCAGGCCTGTGGCATTCAAGTTGGATATCCTTGGTGCCCTGAAATGGTCTGCCCTGGGCAGTGTCTTCAGCCTGATGTTCATGGACATGTTCGACAGCATCGGGACTCTGGTGGCATGCTGCCACATGGCCCAGATGGTGGACCAGGAGGGCCGGATACGTGGTCTAGATAGGCTGTTGGCCATAGACGCAGGTGCAAGCATGCTAGGGGCGATACTGGGGACCTCCACCATGACCTCGTACATAGAGTCTGCGGCCGGTATCGAAGAAGGTGGCAGGACCGGCCTTACTGCAGTGGTGACAGGCGTCTGTTTCCTGGCTGCAATACTTCTGGCCCCAGTGGCCGCTATAGTGCCAAAGTTTGCCACAGGGCCTGCCTTGGTCATGGTGGGGCTTTTCATGCTCAGAGGCATAGCCAGGATCGACCTTGAGCATGTGGATGAGGCATTCCCAGCATTTGTGATCATGGTGATGATCGCGCTGAGTTACAACATCAGCAATGGGCTTGCCTTTGGGTTTATCAGCTTTACGGTAGTCAAGGTCCTCTCAGGCAAGATCAGGCAGGTCAAGCCTGCCATGTGGCTGATCGCTATCTTGTCTGCGGTCTACCTGATAGCGGAGAACCTCCCGTCTCGATCGTAGGTCCCTGCGTCCCATGCTCCACAAAGTCCAGGACCTCCCTCCACCACCTACGATCCACTGCACAAGGCCAGCTATTGTGTCCTACTGAGGGGAGCTTCCAGATACGCTTATGCCCCCCTATCGACTCATAAAGCCGCAAGGTATTTCGGGCTGGCACCACCTGGTCCAACTCTGCCATAACCACAGCAACCGGTTTGCTGAACCCAGATAGTGCCTTCATACTATCGAATCGATCGAGTATGAACCACCTAGTGGGGAAGTACCAATAGAGCTGCTGGGCAAGGTTTGCCAGACTATCCCACGGTGTAATGAGTATCAATCCCCCGACCTCCACCTGCCCTGAACCTGCCACCGCTGCTGCAACTGCAGCCCCGAGCGACTCCCCAATCAGGATAGGGGCCTTACCGAGATCCTGTAAGGCCGCCTCTACGGCCCGGATCCCTGCCTCGACCATGCCCGATTGACAAGGCTTACCGGGCATGGCACCGTAGCCTGGATACTCGCACAGGACCACGCGGTAGCCCAGCCCCTCGAGATCTGGAAGGTAGTAGCTCCTATCTAGGACGGTACCTGCATTGCCATGAAAGACCAGGATCTGGCCTTTGGGATCGGTTGGCCCATCAGCGTGGACAAAGCCAAGGTAACGTCGCTCATCGACCCAAGGCCGCAACCCAAGGCCTGCTGCCCTGGATCTTACCTGCTCCCATCCCTGTCTGTTAGGCCGGTATATCAGCCGCCTTTGGCCGATAAACAGCCCAGCCCCCAGACCTAGGTAGGCCAATACTCCAAGGGCAGGCAATCCGCACAGGCCTGGAGACATGATCGCTGCTAGCGACCCATCGCCCTTTGGGCCTTTCTAAGCCTCCTGCGGTTCCGCTCTGATGGCTTCTCATAGTAAGTGGTCCGCTTGATATCACGGATAAGCCCCTCCTTTTCGCAGAGCTTCTTGAACCGCCTTAGCATCTGCTGCACTGATTCTCCTGCCCTAGCCTTGACCTTCAACATCCAATCCGACCTTCCTAACCTTTCTAAGAACAGACCTTATGGGAACAGTCACACGCCGAAAACAGCACTATAACAGCCGCTGGCCCCATTTGTCAACAGGCCCAGCGTCTATATAATATAACGGCAGTTAACGTCGGGCCGTTCTGGACCGAATGATATTACGTATACCTGTCTGTTCGCTTTATGAGGAGATCGCTATGAGAGTCTGGTCGATCCGTGGATACGCCTGCCGACCCATATCGGGCCTCGTTGCAGGCATTGCAGCACTTGTTGTATGGCTAGCAGGAACTGCCCTCCCACAAGCAGTAGGGCCAAACGCAGCAACCGAACCGAACAGGCCTGTCATAAGTGT
>JARYLO010000027.1 GCA_029907605.1 Sedimentisphaerales bacterium | reverse complement strand
CCATTGCCGCAAGTTCCTTTCCGGTGCCTGTCTCGCCGACGATGAGAACGGGATTGCACTGGCTGGCTGCCACAAGCCTTATAAGACGAAACTCCTCCTTTGCTGCCTCGCTGCGTCCAACCATACCGACTTCCGCAACACTGGGATCTACAAAATAGGACTGCAGATCCGATAATTTGTCATCCTTTACTTGCCCTATTATGCGCGCGACAACCTCCTTCAATAGTTGCGGGCTGCAATCTGATGGTATGTATTCAATGAGGTCCGTCCCACCATCCTCCATTTGTCTGGTTCCTTTGTCCACAACTATTACTGGCACGCCCTTTATAGCCCCTGCCTTCGCAAGAAATACACGTACGTCATCCGGCAAGGTATGTTCGTCAAACACAACAAGATCAGGCCTTATAAGATCTACCATCTCAATTGCTTCGGCAAGATCATCCGCAACGAATATCTCCCTACTAACCTCCCGGGCAAGTGCCTGCATCTTGTCCTGCTTACTTACCACTAGCGTCCGCTGCAAGCTACTCATAGGCATTCAGTTTCTCCTAGACCTCCTGGATTGTCCAACCTACCCATCAAGAGACAACCAAGAGATCGACAGTGGTTCATCAAAGACTTTAATCTTTTATGGGACAGGTTACCTTGCCCAGCTTACTGTCGAGGGCCAGTGCGCATGGATTCATGACGGCAGTTCCTTCCATGACAATGGACTTTTCTTCCTACAGGCATTCCTCCATCTGGGCATGGCGGAAAACGCAGTCCTATAAAGCCTATTGAGTAGGGCAAAATCGCAGGTACGGCTTGCAGTCTCGTCAATAGCCAATCCACGGCACGCCCATTGCAATCCATAGACTTGGATGATCTGCATTCATGACCATATACACGAAAGGGCTTAGACAGATGGCTGTAGAACCCATAAACACAGCAAGCCAGATCCAGGCGGATTTCATGCGGCTGCTCATCACACAACTGCAGCATCAGGACCCGCTTGAACCAATGGACAACTATCAGATGTCAAGCCAACTGACATTGTTCTCCCAACTTCAACAGTTGGAGTCTGCCAATCAGAACTTTGCAAAGATGTTGGATGCAGCGGAGAAATCATATGCAAACTCACTGATCGGAAAGGAGATCTCCTTCTTGGATTCACTCGGCGATTCTAAGACCGGCGTGGTCACAGAGGTCCAGATCGGAGAGGATGGCCGGCCACGCCTGATAGTAGATGGAGATACTATCGCACTGGACGCAGTACAGTCAGTAAGGCAAACACAACAGCCTATAACGATCTGGTCATCAGGTAAATAAAAAGGAGTCGGAAGATGAGCATTGCATTGTCTGCTGGTGTGACGGGCCTCCAGGCCCATCAAAAGATGTTGGACGTCGCAGGTAACAATCTGGCTAATACCAATACAACGGCCTATAAGAGCAGTCGGATCAATTTCTCGGAGCTGCTGAGCCAGACTATATCCAATGCCTCCTCACCAACAGGTTCAGTGGGTGGCACCAACCCACAACAGATGGGTAGTGGCGTAGGTGTGGCCAGTATCACCAGGGACACCAGGCAAGGCAATATTATCGCCACTGGAAACCCACTAGATGTCGCGATAGAAGGCGAGGGATACTTTGTACTGTTTGACGGCGAAAAGAATTTGTACACCAGGGCTGGTACGTTTGGCATAGATGAGGATTCGACGCTCGTGGATGTAGCCACCGGCTATAGGGTGCAAAGGACCGGTTCCACAGGCGAGCCAGACTTCCAGATACCAGGTGATAGCACAATATACATTCCCTATGAAACCACCATAGAGGCAAAGGCAACCACTACCGTGAAGTTGGCTGGGAACCTATCTGCAGACCAGTCCTTCGAAACACCACAGGTCCAGGTAATCTCATCCAACATATCCTACACCGCCCCAGATGGCAACGACGCCCTTGAAAGTACTAAGCTGAGTGCCCTGAGCCAATGCACCACTGGCACATGGGTCAACGCAAAGATCGTGGTAAGTGGCTACGACCATGATGGGAACACACTGACAGATACTGGCCTTGATGTAGACGAGGATACGACCATCCAAGACCTCTTGGACCATATAGACTCTGTCCTAGGTCCAACAGCCTCTGCTACATTTGCCAATGGCCGGATCTACGTTACCGATTCTGAGGAAGGCTATAGCCTCCTGGACCTGAAACTCTCCTTTACCAACGATGGGACAGCCAACCTCCAGATGCCAGGCTATTTTGAGATCACCGCAGTTGGTGGAGACCAAGTAAAGGACATCAATATTGCAATATATGACGCACAGGGCCGCAAACACATATTGACCGGAGCCCTTGTTCGCACCAACACAGACAATGTCTGGGACTTTGTACTTACCTCCCTGACCGGAAATGTCCACAACATCGACATAGACTCAAGGAGGGTAAGGGGCCTTACCTTCAGTGCAAATGATGGCTCTTATGCAGGCATCGGGGAGATAAATGGTGTAACAGATGAGGCCAAGATACGTGTCAGCTTCTCTCACAACCCCGAAGGGGTCCAGACCATAGCCCTGGACTTTGGTACGGTTGGCAAGTTCAGCGGCCTTACACAGGTGGCAGGGGCATCTACAGCAGGTGCAACAGAACAAGATGGCTACCAGGCCGGCAGTCTGACATCCCTATCTGTCAATTCAGAGGGCACGTTGGTAGGGACATTCTCTAACGGTATTAGAAGGAATATTGCCACCTTGCAATTGGCCCTATTTAAGAACCCTGCGGGGCTTGAAAGCGTTGGCCGGGGGTACTTCGTCCCAACGGTCAACTCAGGTGATGCCACGGCCACACAAGCTCGTACTGGCGGTGCTGGGACCATACATGGTGGGGCTCTGGAGAAGTCAAACGTGGATGTGGCCACTGAGTTTGTCAATCTTATAGAGGCACAGAATGGCTATCAGGCCAATGCACGGACCATACGTGTTGCAAATGACATACTGCGGGAGCTTACCAACCTGATCCGCTAGGCAGATCAGCCCATGGTGCAGTTCCTTGATGCCATAACACAGTTATCCAGACAGCCAATGGCCCTTACCGCCATGGAACGCCTGGAGGCGATGTCTAGGTTCAAGGTCCATGCACCAGCCATTGAACAATGGATAGGCGTCCTTCTATTGCTGGTATTGCTTGCAATGCTGGTGCTCTTGATCTGGGTCAGCTACAACAAGATCCAATATGCGCGTCTGGCTGCTGAAAAGACATTCTTCGAGAATGCCACCAGAAGGAGCCTCAGTAGTAGCGAGTACCGGTTGTTGGGCCAGATTGCAAGCAAGGCAGGCCTAAAGGGCCAGGCAAGGAATCTGATATTTACCTCTGCCGATCTCTACAACAAAGGGCTCCAAAGGCTTGCACAGGAGGTTTTGGCAAGGCAAGGCCCTGAGGAATATGAGAGGCTCATAGCCGACGCTGCATTCCTTCAGGAGAAGATGGGCCTGAAGGCTGGACCCATGGATGCACCCTCTGGGCAGCTAGCTGGATCAGAATCAAGGCATCCAATAACAACACGAGATATACCGGTCGGCAAGATCCTCCAGGTCACCCGAAGACTTGCCAACCAGTCAGATCAGATCACCGCAACGCTGGTAGGAAACGATACAAAGCAGTTGGTGGTAGAGCTCCAAAGGCCAATCAAGGTCACATTTGGGGAGCTCTGGAGGGTCAGATATACCCATGGTGTATCTGTGTGGGAGTTCGACACAACCGTTACAAGCTTTGATGGGATAAGGTTGGCCCTCAAGCACAGCTCCGAGGTCAGGTTCTTGAACCGCAGGCGGTTTGTGAGGCTCGCAACCGATGGCGATGCCCTTATTGCAAAGCTGCCATTCATTCAACCCATGCAACACGCACTTGACGACAAGGACCTGCCGATCCAGTTTGCTAGGGCAAAGGTCCTTGAGCTGGCAGGACCTGGCCTAAGACTCATCTCAAACCTGCCAGCCCAAGTCAAAGAGAGATTGTTGATCCTCTTTGAGCTGGTTACTGAAGGTCAAGGTCATCTGGTCTCTGATATCGCCACGGTCCGCCGTGTTCAGTCAGGGACAGACGGCTACATACTGGCGGTAGAGCTGACTGGTCATGGACAGTCAGAGTTTGAGGAGCTCCTACGGCTTTACAGGGGCCTTGCAACTGGAGCCGGTAAACCGCAGCACCATACAGAGCAACAAGGCGCGGATCAGGATAGTGTTATAGAACAGCTCGTTACGGAAGGCACGCGAGATGTCTGAGCTAAACCCTATCATTGGTTCGAACATAGATCTGCTGACCAGGCGGTTCGAACAGATCGCTCATAACCTTGCAAATGTAAACACCGCTGGTTTCAAGCGCTATACCTCCCACTTCATGCAGGTACTGACCGACCAGCTAGGCCAAGAAGGCCAACCGCCTTCAGCAGAGCTTACTGTAAAGGAAGGCATAGACTTCTCGCAGGCCCATCTCGATCACACGGGCAGGAACCTCGACCTTGCGATCGTAGGCAGGGGCTTCTTTATACTAGAAACGCCATCAGGGCCTTTGTACACACGCCATGGGATCTTTTACCTAAACCAAAACGGGCAGATCACCGATTCCCAGGGCAGAATCCTGGCAGGAGAGGCAGGGCCTATCGTTGTTCCTTTGGGCATGGACCCAACCAAGATACAGGTGGCCAGCGATGGAACCATATCTGTAGGTCAAACCAAGCTTGGACGCATACGTATCGCCGATTTTGGCGACCAGCAGGGCCGCCTCATTCCGGCAGGCGATTGCTGTTTTGCCGCCCCAGATAACCTTGCGCCTATATCATCACAAGAGGCACAGGTCAAGCAGGGCTTTCTTGAGGCCTCGAATGTACAGGCTATACAGGAATTGGTGGATATGATTACGGTCTCGAGGCTATATGAAACCAACATGAGGTTTCTTACTGCAAACAGGGATACCTCCAAGAGTATTATAGATGTGGCTATGGGATGAGGTCTCGATAAAGGACTATTGCTAGGGAGAAACTATGCTAAGGGCATTCTCAACATCGGCTACAGCAATGGCTGCACAACAGACCATGGTTGACGTAATCGCCAACAATCTGGCCAACGTCAACACCACCGGTTTCAAGAGGAGTCAGGTAGACTTCAAGGACCTCCTCTATACAAAAATAGTGGAATCTGGGACAGAGGTGGCAGCAGGTTACACCGCACCAGGCGGGCTTGAGATAGGTAATGGCGTGCGCGTGGTAGCAACTCCAAAGGTCTTTACACCGGGGGAGCTGATCAATACAGGCCGGAAGCTCGACGTTGCCATCTGGGGGGATGGATTCTTCCAGGTGACATTGCCCAATGGCGAGATAAGATATACCCGCGACGGTTCGTTTCACATAAACGCAGAAGGCCAGATCGTAACTGCCTCAGGATATCCCCTGGAACCTGCCATTACCATACCGACCGATGCCAGGGATATAGAGATCGGCGCAGATGGGTCGGTCAATGCCATTGCAGCAGATGGCAGCATCTCTGTAGTTGGCACTATACAGTTGGTCAGGTTCCCAAACCCAGAAGGTCTCTCAAGCGAGGGAAACAACCTCTTGGCAGAGACCCCTGCAAGTGGCTCACCCATTACAGGGACTGCAGGTGAGGCAGGCTTCGGAACGCTCCAATCTGGCTTCCTTGAGAAGTCAAACGTCCAGATGGTCACTGAATTGGTCAACCTGATAACCGCCCAAAGGGCATATGAGATCAACTCGCGGGCCATCAAGGCAGGCGATGATATGCTCCGTACTGCAAACGAGATAGCAAGATGAGACGTAGACCTTACATCGCAGCTCTGGTCGTCCTGACCGGGCTCAACGCCGCTGCAGCCATTGGCTACCTCCAGGTCTATCTGCCTAGGGAGGTAACGATCTCGGACGCAAACCTGGCCCTGGGCAACCTAGCGGTCCTAACAGGGGATCCGAACCTGGTGCAACAGGCCAGTACCATAGTCCTGGGCAGGCTCTTGCTGCCAGGCCAACAGACCATCGTCGACAGGCATACCATACTGAGCAGGCTTGCCAGCAACAGGATAGACACATCGCAGGTTGGCTTCATAGGAGCGCAGGCCGTGTCAGTCCACCGTGATGGCAATACCGTACGTACAGAGGACCTGATCGATAATGCAGTACAGTTTGTGCAGGCCCAGGCTAGAGACTACCCGGTGGCAAAGATCGAGCCGATCGGTCTGCCTGCTGATGTAACCGTAGAACCCAACGTGGCGGGAATCAGGCTGAGCCCTGCTATAGTGGCAGGTGGCATTTCCTCCGGCAGTGTCAGGGTGCGTGTTTCTGTCTTTGCCGGGTCTAGACAATTGGCCACAAGGGATGTGGTCTTGAGGCTGCTATACAACGTACCAAAGGTAGTTGCAAAGACAGACCTGCCTGCAGGGGCTGTGCTAACCACAGACAATACGGCTATCGAGCAAAGGACCGACTCAAGGCCTCCTGTGCCTGATTGGAGGGCACCCTATGGCCTAATCCTGGCCAGGCCTGTGCAGGCAGGCAGCGAGATAACAGCCAATGACATCGCCAGACCAACCAAGCAGATGGCTGTGAAGAGGAATGAGCTTGTCGTGATACGCATACAAAGGCCCGGTATCCTCGTAACAGGTCAGGGCAAGGCCATGTCAGATGGCCGCGCAGGTGATGTGATCAAGGTTAAAAATGTCGATTCTGGCAGGATCATCCTCTGTCAGGTCAATGAGGATGGTTCTGTTCAACCCATCCTTTGAAAGGAGCAGCTATGGCTTCAAGGCAAATACTGATTGGGATACTGGTCATTACCAGTCTGACAGGCCAGGTGTATGCAGGATCTCTCTGGGCAAAGCGGAATAAGGATGCCAGGTCCCCCTACACAGATGATGTAGCTAGGCATATCGGCGATGTCCTCACGATCAGGATCTCTGAGGGCAGCAAGATCGACAACAAGGCAAAACGCGACCTTCAGAAGCAGACAAGCCTGTCATCGGACTTTGATGGCAAGCTGGGGATATCAACCGCCCACCACAAGATCATCCCTGACATGCCTGGCTTTACCATGGATGCACAGGCATCAAATGATCTACAAAGCAAGGCTGACTATAAAGACGAACGCAAGTATGTAGACAGCATCACAGTAGTAGTGGTCGACATACTGCCGAACCGAAACCTGGTGGTACATGGGACAAGGGATAGAGACATAGCTGGTGACATACAGACCATAGAGGTCAGTGGGATCGTCAGGCCTAGTGACATATCCTTTGATAATACCGTAAGGAGCGAGCAGGTCGCTAATTTCAGGCTTACGATGCGGAATAAGGGCACCTCTGCGGCCTATCAGCAGCCAGGCTGGCTAGGCCAGATCTTTAATGCACTGTGGCCCTTCTGATTGGATGGAGAAGGATAAGATGATTAGATACAAAGGTTGTTTGGCCTTCTGCCTGTTGCTGCTCATCGCTCAGATGGCCATCTCGGAGCGGATAAAGGACATCGTAGACATCAAGGGCATGCGGGGAAACCCCCTTAGCGGCACAGGGCTAGTGGTGGGTCTGGCAGGTACTGGGGATAGATCAGCACTCTCGCGTCAGATGCTCACGAATGTGCTGAGGGACTCTGGGCTGGTACTCTCACCCAATCTACTGACCGGCAACAATGCGGCAGTGGTCATGGTCACTGCTGAACTGGGGCCCTTTGACAGGGAAGGCGCCAGGATCGACGTGACGGTCTCTGCCATAGGGGATGCCAAGAGCCTACAGGGCGGGATATTGCTTCCCACACCACTGAAGGGCCTAGATGGCCAGGTCTATGCAGTTGCACAAGGCGGCATATCCCTGGGCGGCTGGGCTGCATCCGGCAATCAGGCCACTGCAACCAGCAATCATGCAACCGTAGGCTTGATACCAGGAGGGGCGATAGTGGAGAAGGCGGAGCTGGCCCAGATAGTAGAACAGGTTGGCCAAGACCAGCTTGTCACCTTCAGCCTACGCAACGGGGATTTCACCACTGCCTCCAGGATTGGGGAACTAATCAATGGTCTGTATCCGGCCAGTGCAACGGTACTAGATGCCAGCACCATTCAGGTCAAGATACCGGATATCATAGGCGAGGACCAGTTAGTAAGATTCCTGGACTCCATCATCAGCCAAGAGGTCCAGGTAGATACACCAGCGGTGGTGGTCATAAACGAAAGGACCGGCACAGTAGTGGTAGGAGAGAACGTGACGATCTCCAAGGTCGCAGTAGCCCATGGCAGCCTGGTCGTAAAGGTTACAGAGACCGCCACCGTATCACAACCGGTAGCGCCATTCTCCAATGCTGGTACCACGCAGGTCATACCTGAGACATTCCTGGAGGTCAATGAGCCGCCTGCGCACATCATCGTGTTGCCAAAGGCGGTAACGGTCGCTGAGATTGCCAAGTATATAAATGCCATAGGTGCAACACCCAGGGACCTTATCGCCATATTCAATGCCCTCAAGCAGGCCGGTGCCTTGCAGGCAAGGCTTATCATAATGTAGGAAGGCCGATGCTCGACCCAATTTTCAATCCAATCGTAAAGTCATCTCAGTCAACCAGCTTTGGCCCAGCGGAACTTGCCAAAAGGCAGGAGGTTGCCAAACAATTCGAGTCCATCCTGATGATGCGACTCCTATCCCAGATCGGCAATACCATAGGTTGTTTTGACGATGAAGATGACCTGGCAGGCCAACAGATACAGGGCTTGTTCTGGCTGCAGATGGCAGACTACGTAGGTCGAAACGGAGGTATCGGTCTTTGGACGCAGATCCTCCAGCAGATCAATCAAGTCGACACCGCCAGAGCAGTGGATTCCATCCTGGATGAGGCCCTATGAAGGATCAAGAATTGATCGAACTAACTAGGCAGCTCCTAGATGTATTGGATGCAGATGCGCAATACCTTGGCCAAGGTATCCTGCTATTGGATCAATTGCGACAACTTCTGGTCAGGCACGAGCTTGCCGGACTTGAAGCGATGCTCAACCAGATCAGGACAACGGTCGATACACATAGCCTCAGGGAGCTTGCCCGCACACAGCTTAGGGGTAAGCTGGCAGGTCTGCTGGGCTGTAGTGCGCAACAGGTGACCATCTCTACGCTGGCAGCATCCCTACCGCAGCCGTGGAAGGATAGGCTTATCTATGCACGGGCCAACCTGCAAGGCCTGACCAAGCGGCTCCGCCAGGAGTACTATGCAACTGCCATGCTCCTTGCAGATTGCGCCAGGTTCAACCAATCCCTATTGGCATCCATACTCCAAGATGACGAATGTATCAGGCCGGAGTATCCCATCGGCAATAGTGGACAGTGGGTATCGCGAAGTCGTCTAGTGAATGTGAGGCTATAGAGACAACCAAAGGCAGATGGATAGGCCATGCAGAGCTTCAATATCGGATTGACAGGACTAAAGGCAGCCAGCAAGGCACTGGATACGATCGGCAACAATATCGCTAATGCAGCCACAGAGGGCTATCACAGACAACGTGTAGAACTGGTGCCTGCAGATCCGGTATTCGATGGTAAGCACTCCTGGGGGACCGGTGTAGACATATTGGCCATAACAAGGGCAGTCAACGCATTCATAGAGCGGCAACAGTTAGTACAAAAAGGGATCGTGGGCCAGACCGAGCAAGAGCTCTCTGTACTACGGTCGTTGGAGAGCGCGATCGGAGAATTCTCCACCACTGGCAGTCTCAGCCAGGCCATAGACGAATTCTTTAACGCCCTAAGGGACCTGGCAGCCCACCCAGCAGAGCTGATCTATCAGAGGCAGTTCATCACCGCCGCAAACTCCTTATCCGGTTACTTCCAGCACATGGGTTCTACCATATCTAGGATGAATGAGGAGGTGGCCAGATTCGTAGATGACACGGTACAGACCATAAACGGCCTGACCGAGTCCATAGCAGAGCTCAACAAGAGGATCCAGGAGATAGAGGTCTCAGGGACAACGGCCCATAACCTAAGGGATCAGCGGGACCGACTGTTAAGCGATCTGGCAGGCCTTGTGGCAATCGATACAAACCCTAGGGAATACGGTGTCGTGGATGTGACCATAGCAGGGATGCCAGTGGTCACGGGGTCAGATTGTGTCATGCTCGAGTATGGCTACACCCAGGACCAAGAGTTAGGGATCTGTCCGGAAGGAAGTGGCATCTACAAACAGATCGAAGGTGGCAGGTTAGGTGGGCTGCTGTCGGCCTACAATCAGATCCTCAAGGATATTGGTCACCAGTTCGATGACCTTGCCCAAGCGATCATTACCAATATAAACCGTTACCACGCACAGGGCATAGGTACCAGTGGCTCATTCTCGGAATTGACAGGCTGGGTGGTGAACCCCGATACACCTTTAGGCCAACTAGACCAAGAGATAACCCCAGGGACACTGTATATCCGCCTTATCAATACCGAGACAGGTGAGATCCGGAGGGTCCAGATCGACATAGATCCTTCTACAGATACGG
This sequence comes from Sedimentisphaerales bacterium, assembly GCA_029907605.1. Taxonomy (GTDB): domain Bacteria; phylum Planctomycetota; class Phycisphaerae; order Sedimentisphaerales; family Anaerobacaceae; genus DTPU01. Next base: position 16,366 of record JARYLO010000027.1, on the reverse strand, counting down.
TCCGAACACTAGCCGAGAAGATCGCCGCAGTAGATGGTCTGGATGCGAGCGTATTGGCAAGCCGTCTGCACATAGAGGCCGAGGCTGGCTATCAGTTCGATTTCCTACCTGCCCCCCTACCACAGCCGGATCAGATGAACATCCAGGACGCGTCTGCAGCCCCAACGATATCCGTTGAGGGCATCTATACTGGCGATGTAAACGATATCTTAACATTTACCGTACAATCTGGGGGCATGGTAGGCAATGGCAACTGGAGCATAATCGTCACCAATCAGGCGGGTCAGACGGTTAGCATACTTGACCTTGGACGCGGCTATGTGGCCGGCACTGCACTGGATCTTGGCTGCGGGATCAGGATCAGGCTGGGTGTCGGCAGCCTATCGGATGGGGACAGCTTCTCTGTCCAGGTCTTGGCCAATTCCGATACCAGCAACATCCTTGCAGCAACAGGCATGAATGCATTCTTCAGCGGCACCGACGCCATATCCATGGCCGTCTTGCCACAGTTCGAACAGGATCCAAGCCTATTGGCCACATGCCTGGGCCCAGACCATACCGACAATGCCAATGCATCCAGGATGGCATCCCTCCAGGAGCGGCTACTGGACGCACTAAATGGCCAAACGATAGGCAACTATTACGCCCAATTGGTAACCAGGTTGGGCCAGGATATATCCACAAGGCAACTAAGGCAGGATAACACGGAGGCCATGCTTCAGAATCTGGCCACCATGTGGAACCAGACCAGCGGTGTGGATGTCAATGAAGAGGCTGCTCAGATCCTGATCTTCCAGCAGATGTACAATGGGCTGGCCAAGTACATGATGGTGGTCCAGAGGTCGGTCGATACCTTGATGGACCTTCTTTAGAACAAGGAGATAAAAGACTATGTCCGGTTCATTGACGAGCCTTTACGACCGCATCAGTTTTGCCCTGGCCATGCATAACAAGGCCATGACCAATCTCCAGGAACAGGCTGCGACAGGCGCAAGGATCAATCGGGCATCGGATGACCCCTCATCTGCTTACAGGCTCTTCGGACTCAAGAGTCAGGATAGATCCATCCAAAGCTACATAGACAATCTCGCAGACATGGTAGGCAACCTTGAGATCACCGATACGGTCTTGCAGAGCATGACCTCTGAGCTGATTAAGTGTAAACAACTAGTGACACAGGTCACAGGCGGTGTCTACAGCGAATCGAACAGGAAGATGCTGGCCAGCAGCATCAACGATCACCTGGAGCAATTAGTATTATTGGCCAATACAAAACATGCAGGCCAATACCTCTTCGCCGGAGAAAAGAGCAGCCAGGCCCCATTTGCCATAGTCAGGGATAGCTCCGGCCAGATCACCGCTGTCACCTACCAGGGCAGTCTACAACAAAGGTATATAGAGGCTGCACCAGGTGTCTTGGTGCCTTCGTTCCTAGTTGGCAGCACTGCATTTGCATGTGATAACCGGGACCAGCCTGAGTTTGTGCTCTCTCAGACAGGCGCAAGGCTTGGCTCAGGCACATCAAGTGTGACAGGTGCTGGCTGGCTTACCGTTACCAAGGATAGCGATGGCCACTTTAATCTGTCCATTGATGGGGGCAAGACCGTTGTAGACCTTGGCTCTGTCTCAGACCTGACAAACGTGCCGGTCACAGATGCCGATGGCAAGGTCCTTTATGTAGATGCCTCCAAGATCAATAATACAGGTGAAGACCTGATAACTGTGGAAGGCACGTTTGACATATTCGGTGCACTCATCAGTATTAGGGACATCCTCCAGAACACCCATTCACTATCAGATCAGCAACTCTCTCAGGTCATGCCAAAGACCGTGGACTGGGTCACACAGATCACAGACAGGGTGCTTGAGGCAGACGTCCTGGTCGGCTCACGTATGTCCTTTATGGACAGCCTCAAGCAGACCCTGCAAAACATGCAGACACATGCCCAAGACGAGACGGCCACCATAGAACAGGCCGATATTACCCAGGTTGCCATCGATCTGGCGAGATACCAGACCCTCTACCAGATGTCACTTGCAGTTGCAGGCAAACTCCTGTCTGTATCATTGTTGGACTTTATCAAATGATTAGACACGCCACCATGGCCATTAAGATGCCATAGCCATGAGCCGATAGACCTGGAATAGTATTTGCAAATACCTTCCAAGGTCTATTAGAAGGAGAATCATGATGGCAACGAACCCCTCCAACGAACAGTACCAAAAGGCAGCGGAGCTTGCAGAGGCGGGCAAATACGAGGAGGCACTTGCCCTTATGGAACAGTACCTGGATCAGACCCCAGGTGATGCCCAGGCATGGAACGATGCAGCAGTCCTCTTGCATTGTCTTGGGCGGTCTGACCTAGCTGTGGAATACCTTGATAGGGCTAGGGGCCTCTCGGACGACCCCAGGATCGTTTGGAATCTGGTAGAGGCATTACTTGCCCAGGCAGACCTCGAAAGGGCATTGGGGCTGTTTGGCGAGCTTGAAAAGGCAGGGATATTGAGTACCGATGCCCTGAACCGCGCTGCCTGTCTGTGTCTTGGCGAAGGACGCCTGCAACAGGCAGCAGACCTGTTGGAATGGTCTTGCCGCATCGATCCTGCCCAGGGCCAGGTCCTCGGCCAGATGATCCAGAAGATCAGGTCTAGGTCAGATGCCACTACTACGCAATAGAGGACCAAGGATGGGTATATGGACTACAGATGGCTATTAGATACCGAAGGCAGCGCTGCGGTGCAGCAGTTGGGCCTTTGCCATATCAGGATGGGTGACTACGAACAGGCCAGGCAGCACTATCAGACTGCCGCATCATTGGCACCTGATAGGGCAGAGCCACACGTGGGCCTTGGGGTCATATACCTACTGGAGGGCCACTTGGGTCAGGCTGAGGCCGCATTCAGGTTTGCCTGCCAGTTGGATCCAACCTGTTCCCAGGCATATGCTGGACTTGCGGTGGTCCAACAGCAAAAGGGCATGCCCAAGGCCGCCTTTGACCTGTATCTTAAGAGCCTGCAGCTAGACTGCGACAACCTGCTTGCCTTATTAGGCCTATTCCAGACCTCCTGCCAGATGGGTTCCTTTGCAAAGATCATCCATTATCTCGAGCTCTACCTGCAATCGCATCCGCAGGATAGCTCCGTCATGTTCTGCCTCGCTGCCCTTTATGTAAAGGATGGACGGATAAAGGAGGCAAGGGCCCTATTGAATGAACTGATCTGCCTAGACCCGACCAATGAGGACGCTGCCAACCTGCTTGAGGAGATAGACAATAGCCTCTCACAAAGACCAGTACATAGTCCGGCTGGATAGCATGGAGAACCCACATAATACACATTGCAACCAAGAGGACCTATTCGAGCAGCTACAGGCATGCCTTCTAAGGCAGATAGAAGCGATACGCACACACAGGTGGGCAGATCTGGAAAAGGCCATGCAAGAAGGCCAGCGTCTGGCAGAGCAGGTCCAAAGCTCGCAATTGCATCTATCGGACCATCAGATCGAGCAGCTCGCTACCCATTACCAACGATTGGCCCTGCTTGCCAGGGCCCACATGGCCATGATCACTAGTCAACTGGCGTCTATAAGGCAAGGCAGGAGACTGATCAGGACCTACAACCCACATGGAGCTTCATAGGTCTTATATGCTGGGCCGATCCTGTCGATAATGATTAGGTCGTGGCAGGACAGGAGAACACATGGCTACCTTGAACTTTCCTGGATTAGCTACAGGGATAGATACAACAGAGATCATCAAGCAATTGATGAATGTGTACAGCAGGCGCCTGGCCCTGTACAAGTTGCAGAAATCCAGTCTGGAACAGAGGCAGTCTGCGATCCAGGATGTCAGGACCAAGGTTAGCGCTCTGCAGATGGCAGCGTCCGACCTCGCAGACTACCGAAGGTTACAGGTCTTCAAGACCATTACCAGCGATTCAGGCCGCCTGACGGTCATTGCCAACGATCAGGCCAACCCTGGCTCGCACTCGGTGATCATCCAGCAGTTGGCGACCACGGATAGCTGGATCCAGGATGATTCCTCCTTTCAACACAAGACCGACTACGTTGGCGCAGGTACATTCATCTATTCATACAACTATAAGGAGCGGGTCATCACCACCACCGCTACAACTACATTGGAGGACCTCGTTGGTCTGATAAACAACGACGAGAAGAATCCGGGCGTTACCGCCAGTCTCCTTTACCAGGGTGGCAGGTATCGGCTTATGCTCACAGGCCGGCACACAGGCCAAGACTACCAGATATCCATCAACGACAGCACCACACAGGTCTTGAAGGCCTCTACCACCTTTACCGAGGATGGTGATCCGGCCTCCCTGCAGACAAAGCTAATAGATCTGGACCAGTGGTCTGGACAATGGACAGGGGATGAGACCATAACGATCACCGGCAAGGACCATTATGGCAATCCCATCCTGCCAGCAGGGGCCTTGAGCATCAGCCGTGACACTACCCTGGCACACCTGCTAGACCAGATAAACTACTACTTCGATGGGCTGGCGGTGGCGACTCTGGAGAACGGCCAGATCGTCCTGACAGACGCTATGAACGGCACCAGCCAGCTGGTACTGACGCTCCAGTACAATGCAAATGGCAGTAGTGCATCCCTAGAGCTTCCCTCCATGGCCGTGTCCACCACAGGTGGGGCAACAACCGCTACCATAACCTCACTGGCACCGAGCAAGTTCGTTCAGACCCAGAGGCCTCAGAATGCCAAGATCATGATCGATGGCTATAGCCCTGGGCAGACCGCAGAGGTCCAGAGCATAACCTTGGATGCTGCTGCCACAGCAGGGACCTTCACCCTCAGCTTCAAGGGCCAGACCACGGATCCTATTGCTTATGATGCCACTGCCACCCAGATCCAGGAGGCCCTCAATAACCTAGAGTCGATCCAGCAGGTCGGCCCTGTGGAGGTCAGCGGCAGCCTCAATGAAGGCCTGACGATCACCTTCAGCAATACTGCAGGAGATGTCGCAAGGGTCTCCATAGACATAAGCGGCCTGACCGGACCATCTGAGGCGACACTTGCTGAGACCACAAAGGGTACGGAACAGTGGCTCAGCCGCAACTCCAACGCCATAAGCGATGCCCTTACCGGCATCACCCTCAACCTGCAGGATACCAGCGATACGGATGCCAGCGGCAACCCGATCCCAATCAAAATCACCATAAGCCATGATACCTCCGCCATTGCCTCAAAGGTGGATAAGCTTGTATCCGCATACAATGCCCTGCTGGCCACATTGAAGGAGAAGACCGCTTACAATGACACCACAAAGCAGATGGGGCCATTGAGCGATGAACTTGGCATAGTCTTGATAAAGTCCCAGATGCAGTCTCCATTTGTAGGGGCCGTGCCTGGCTTTTCCTCCAACGATGCCTACGACGAGGCCGAAGACATCGGCCTGAGCCTTGATGGAGCCGGCCAGTTACAGTTCGATCGCAAGGAGTTTGAAGACGCGTTGAAGGATCACTTTCAGGAGGTGATCCTATTGCTAGGTGCAGTAGGCAGGGGGGTAAGCAACAGCTCAACGATAGACTTCTACAGCGCAAGCGATAGGTACACAGAGGCAGGTGAGTACGAGGTCCAGGTCACGATACAAGAGCAAGGAGGCTCTAATGTGATCACATCTGCCCAGATCCGCAAACTGGGAGAATCCTCCTGGCGTGCAATGAACATAGATGGAAACCTGATCAGCGGGGATGATTCATTAGCACCGATCACCAACAAGCCCCTCTATCCAGAGAAAGGCCTCTACCTGCAGGTGGACCTCAGTACCACAGGCACATTCACCGCCAGGGTCAGGGTAAAGAAGGGGATGGTAACGAACCTCGAGGAGCTGCTGGAGGCCACCACAAAGCCCAGAGGTACACTCGACGTATCAAATCAAGGTCTGCAGGACCGCATCACGAGGATGGACAGGACCATATCCAACGAACAGACCAGGCTCGACAGACTGGAGGAAAGGCTCAAACAGAGGTTTGCACGGCTCGAGAAGGCCCTGATCCAATGGCAGCAACAGATGCAGTCGGTAGGTGTAGCAGTCAGCTCCTTCTACTCCAGCATGTCCTAGCAAGACCTTGCCTGCCTAAGGCCCAGCGGTTAGACTGCTGAGCAAGTGCTTTTGTTGCCATCAAGACCGCCATGGCTAGGCAAGGGATCGTGTATATCGTGGGTGCAGGGCCTGGCAGGCCAGACCTGATCACCATCAGGGGCTTGGATGCCATCAAGCAGGCAGACTGCATCATAACAGATAGACTCGCCAGCCACGGACTGCTCCGCCATGCCAGGCCGGATGCAGAGGTGATCTACGCCCCAAAGGGTATCGGCCACGCCTCCATAGCGCAGTCCAGGATCAATGAGCTCATGATACAGAGGGCAATGGAGGGCAAGGTGGTGGTCAGGCTCAAGGGTGGTGACCCGTCTGTGTTTGCCAGGACCGCTGAGGAGCTGGCTGCACTGCTGACGGCAGGCATACCTTTCCAGATCATACCAGGGGTGACCGCTGCTGCTGGGGCCGCCGCCTATGCTGGCATCATGTTGACAGATAGGCGATTTGCCTCACAGGTGGTATTTGTGACAGGCCACCAGGCAGAGGATAAGCACGAAGGCCAGATCGACTGGTCCAAGCTGGCCAATCTAGATGGGACGATCGTCCTTTACATGGCAGCCAGGAATCTGAAACAGATCGCCGGCCATCTGTTGGCAAAAGGCCTAGCAGGTTCGACACCAGTAGCAATCATCGTCAATGCCACACTGCCAACCCAGAAGGTCATCAGATGTAGGCTGGACCAGATCAGGGGGATGTTTTCCGAAAACGAACTGGAGCCGCCCGCGATCATCATCATCGGCCAGGTTGCAGGTGCAGACCCAAGGCTGGAGTGGTCCTGCAGGCTACCACTATCTGGCAGGGCCATCCTCATCACCAGGGACCAGCAGGGTAACAGCGAGCTAGCCAGTATCATCGAGGATAATGGCGGCCGGGCGATCGCATTCGAGACCGTCAGGACCAGGCCATTGCCTATCATTGCAACCATTGCGAAACTCAGCTCTTATGACTGGATCGTATTTACCAGCCGCCGCGGCGTAGGATCGTTCTTCGAGCAATTGCATGTCAGCGATATGGACGCACGTGCCCTTGGCCGGGCCCATGTGGCCGCCATCGGCCCTGCAACATATCAAGCCCTTATGCAATTTGGCATAAAGGCCGATCTGGTACCCCAGCAGTACACCACCATCGCCCTTGCCAGGGCATTGATCGAGTCTGCAGATCTGAGGGGAAGAAGGATACTGCTGATAAGATCAGAGCTTGCTGACGAAAGGCTGGAATCCGCCCTCAAGGCTGCAGGCGGCTCTGTAGAACAGGTCGCCGCATATACAAGTGAGCCTGTCAATGGCGATCCTACGGCGATAGTGAATATGCTCCGATCAGGCCAGGTGGACTGGGTCACATTTGCCAGCAGCTATCAGGCCAGGGTCTTCTTCCAGCAGATCGAGCCGCAACTAGTCAACAGCAACTCAAGGGTCGCATCCATAGGTCCCCAGACCTCAGCGGAGCTGGCGAGGCTAGGGGTCAGGGTGGACCTAGAGGCAGGTACCCACACCATAGAAGGATTGGTCCAGGCGATCATCCAGGCCAACTGATGATAAACATACTGCGGCTTTACTGTGGCAAGACCAGTAGCTCCGATCAGATCCGCTACCGTAGCTTATCTGGGATCGGACCTGTGGTGGCATACAACTGCACCAATAGGTGTAATCTCTATTGCGCACATTGCTATAGTAATGCAGGCCAGCCTTCCGATGAGCTAGATACCTACCAGGCAAAGGACCTGCTATTACAGCTGAAACAGGCCAACTGCCCTGTGGTACTCTTTAGTGGTGGTGAGCCATTGCTTCGACCGGACATCCTGGACCTGCTGGCCTATGCAAGGCAGATTGGCCTGCCCGCTGCCCTATCCACCAATGGCACGCTGATCGATCGATCCCTAGCTAGAGAGCTGGCTGCAGTCGGTACGCGTTATGTAGGCATCTCCATAGATGGCCCTGCCCAGATACATGACCGGTTCAGACAACAGACAGGCAGCTTTGATATGGCCGTTGCAGGTATCCAGTCATGTATGGCCAGAGGTATTCGTGTCGGAATAAGGTGTACTATTACGACTCACAATATTGACCATGTGTTTGCCATATTTACATTGGCCAGACAACTGGGGGTAGGCAGGATATGTTTTTACCACCTGGTCCACTGCGGCCGGGCAGGCACGCAAGACCAGCCAGGTCCGGATCAGACCAGGTCTGCCTTGGATCAGGTCATCAATAGGACCGCGGATCTGGCCGATCGCCTTGATGAGGTCTTGACCGTCGGTAACCATGCGGACGGGCCCTACCTGCTGATCCGCATGCTCAAGGAAGGCAGCCCCCACCTTTCTACCGCATGGGCCTGCCTGAGGCAGGCAGGAGGCAACAGGTCAGGCATTGGTATCGCATGCATAGGCCCAGATGGTTCAGTATACCCAGACCAGTTTTGGCGGAATTACTGCCTTGGAAAGATCACCCAAGAGCCTTTTTCGGTGATCTGGTATGACAACAAAGACCCTGTCCTCGGCCTCATACGCGACAAGGCCAGGTCTGCAAACGCCAGATGTCGCCGGTGCTGCTGGTTTGATCTGTGTAAGGGCAATGGCAGGTTCCTAGGCTCCGATCACTCACTAGATCATTGGGTCAATGAGCCTGCCTGTTATCTATCAGATCAGCAGATCGATCAGCGGCAGATCTCGGCGCTGGCCACCGATGCCAACAAGGCATAGTCCTGCAGATCCACCCACCCGTCGCCACAGATGGGGGCTATATCAGCAATAGGGCCTGCTGTCAGCCACTGACTTGCCAGGATGGCGATGTCTGCCACATCTATATCCCAATCCTCATCAAGCCCCAGCTTATACGCATAAGGTAGGCACGAAGGGACCACATGTACCGGCGTAGTCAATCTGATAGGGCTGGCGTATGTCCCATCAAAGACCAGCTCTACAAAGAAGGCCTTCCAACCTGACTGAGGCCTAGCCACTTGGGCAATGTACAGATCCGGCTCTGATGCCTGTAGGACCGAGCTCGACCAGGCAGGCCCTATGGTCTGGAGCCTAAAGTCCCTGGCATGGGGATTCGTTGCCTGCCAGAGCCTGACCTGGCTGGACCTTGTCTGTGTCCGGACTATGATCCTATCCTGATCGTCTATAGACCAGGTGAACTGAGGCATGGCCAGGCCACCTACCTGGCTGCGATAGAAATTCAGCAAGACCTCTACAGCATCAGATCCACTCAACCCATGGTCTGTATTTGGGCAATAGCGAAGGTAGGTCTGACCTGGAAGCTCACCTACATAGAACCTGCCGGCATCTGGCAAGAAGAATTGATCCCCACATGAGTTTATCAAGAGCTTGGGCATAGAAAACCTATCCTTATATGCATATGGGTCTACAAGCTGTGCCAGGTTCCTGCCTTCTGGGCTATCCAATCTGCAGAAGATCTGCATATCCTGATAGTCCTTTATGGCCTTAGAGAAGAACCCATAGGCACTATAGTGGTGCCTCATCTGCTTGGCCATATTGAGCACGTCTATAACCGCAGGCGCGATGGCCACCACCCTGCTATCCACTGCTGCAGTAAGCCAGGTGGTCCAACCTCGCTTACTTGCCCCAGAAACCACGAATCTCTCTACCGTATGGCCTGTCTTTGACAGTAAGAAGGACTGTACCGTGTCCATGGCCAAGACCGCTGCCTTTGTCATGGGCATCAATAGCGGCCAATTCGGATCCTGGGTCTTCAAGAACTTGTCGAATGTATAGGCGATAATGGCATCCTCATATCTGGCGATCCCCTCATCGGCAAATACCATGGGCTGGTTCGGCACCATCCTCAGATCCGCCACCACTGTGCCGGTGATCATGGCAAGAAGGACCTGGGCTGGCTCTGCTGTGACAGGCGGAGGATCGTCGTTTGTGCCGCCATCTATCCAAAGCAGCCCCGTAGGCGAAGCCAGCAGGTCCGGCACTACCAATGTCAGCCAGTGCTGCCAGATAGGTCGGCTGACCTCCTGTTGGCTACGCCAGGTAAGAGATGTCATCTGCAATACATATACCTTGTAGCCTGGTCCGGAAGCGGTCCTGATGTGCCTATAGCTGTAGACCTGTTCAGGCTTACTGACATAGTGGAGCAAGAAATCGCCTCCAAATGCCAACCTACCGATCAAAAACATGCCAATGCACGCCGATGCAAACCTGTTCATACTCAGCCCCCAGTGCCTTCTGACCAAAAAGCCATGGAACCTCTGATGTTCCATACCAAGTTGCCTGCAGCTCCAGTATACTATTATTTCTGCAGACTTCACCCCTATCAACAACTATGAGGTTCATTCCCTTCCATATTTGGGGGGGCCTAGCAGATCATGCACTCCTACTAGAGTCTGTCTCCAATGCCCCTTGGCGGACTAGATCTGGCTTACTGAAGACTACTTACAGACACGGCATGAGCCACAACGCTACAAATATCTCCATGGCCAAACCGCCTATTGCGCCTACTGCCATGGGCTGCAACATCTCGCCGCCTTGCTCGATCGCCAATGCCAATGGTACCAGCCCTGTTAGTGTGGTAACCGTGGTCATTACGCGTGGTCTAAGCCTAATCCTAGCCGCCTCCACTATGGAATCAGTCACGATCAGATCCTGTTGTCGTTCCAGTTCTTTGGCGAATGTCAGTAGCAAGACACCGTCGTTGATGGTGGCAGCAACTACCACCAGTACACCAATGATCACAGTGGCCCCAAGTGGCAAACCAGATCCAAGCATAATGAATACCAAGCCCGCCAAGCAGAATGGTATGCTGCCAAGGATGATGAGGGGCAGCTTCAGGCTATTAAACTGAACTGTCAGGACGATAAAAGAGAAAAGGACCGCAAATGCCAATACCGACAGCACAGTCTGCATGGTCTCTGCCATCATCTGGGCCTGACCCTCATACGTCAACTCATAGCCACCAGATCGCTCGATCCCTGCAAGTGCTTGTTCAATTCCCGCAGGGCAGTCCCCACACTTACTCCTACCACATCGCCGCGGACTATAACCTCCTTAACCTGGTCTTCCCTGACTATCTCCACCGGGCCAGTGGCCTCTCATCCCTAATCCGTAGAAAGCCCCCGCTCTTTGCACTGACAGGCAGCTCCTCTACATCCTGCCGAGTCTTTATCTTCCACTCTGGGATCATGACACGGATGTTATAGTATTCGTCACCTTCACGGTATCGCATAGCTACGGCCCCAGTAACCAGCGACCGCAGTACATCTGAAATATCCGAAATGGACACACCTAGCTCGGCTGCCTTGGAACGGTCCACACGGACGTGGTATTCGGGTTTAGTCATATCCATTGAAACATAGATGTTGGTAAAGTGCTCCAACCCAGCCATTGCTCTTGCAGTCTGCCGGGCCAGGGCATAGAGACTCTGGAGTTCTGGCCCTTTGATCTTTACCTCAATATCCGCCTCACCGAGCTTTCGGATACCCTTGACCTTCATCTGCATGACCATAGCATTGCCGCCTGGTACAGGCACCTTAGCCACCAACGGCCTAATCTTCTCTATGTATTGCTTTGTGGTTATGTTCCTTTGCCCACGTGGGACTAACTGTATGTCGATCTCTCCTTCGTTGGCAATCTCATATGTATAAAGACCCCAGACCTTTCCCCCTACCAGGGTAAACAGGCTCTCGATCGCCTCGTCATGTCCTATTGCCTGTTCGATCTGTTTGAGTATGTGGTCGGTTTGACCAACCGACGCACCAGTTGGCAGCTTGACCTTTACCATGCTCCTGCCGTCGTCCATCTGCGGCAGGAATTCACTGCCCAACCTGTTCATCAGTGCAACGGCTCCAGCAAGAATCCCAACGAACAAGACGATTACCACCCATCTTATCTTTATGACCTTGCCTAATGACCAGCCATAGGCATCTGTGAAACGTGCGAAAAAACGTTCAAATCTTGTCTGTGTATTGCCAATTGACCTGCCTGTGCCAACTATCGTGGCAGTCAGCATGGGGTTAGAGAAATGGCCACTATCAAGCTAATTACTACGATACCAGCAATTACAAGTATCAGTTCACGAAAGAGTAGTGTCGTCAGCCCCGGCACCAACAGGAACGGTATGAACAGCATCACAAAAGATAGTGTGGCTGCCAGTATGGCTGGCCCACCTCGGAGGTTGCCTCTGTCACTACGGCCTGAACACGTTCGCTGGTCGGCAAATGAAGCTGCCTTGTGATATTCTCTATCACAACTGTGGAGTTGTCCAGTAATACCCCTAACGCGATAACGAGTCCTCCAAGGGAAAAGATGTTTAAAGAAAAACCAGCCAGTTTCATCAGGCCGAAGTTGACGATCAATGTTGTAGGTAATGCAAGGACCATCACCAGCACCTGCCTCCAGGAGCCGAGGAATAGGTACACGATCAAGATCAACAGTATGGCAGCCTCAATCGCAGCATTCCGCACCCCTAGCAACGCGGCACTGATGTATTCTGCTCGGTTTTCCACCATCCCGAGTGTGATGCCCTGAGGAAGTAATGGCCCGAGCTCCGAAATCCTTCTACTTACAGCCTTAACCACCTCAACTGTATTTGCGCTAGCCTGTTTGAGAACACTGAGCTTGACGCAGGGTTGGCCATTGAGCCTTGTAATGACACGGACCTCTTCACTGGCATCCTCCACTTCTGCTATATCCCTAAGGAATATCTTTGCATGGTCATCACGTACGATCACTAAGTCTCTTATCTTATCGAGGTTATGATATTCACCTATGGTCCTGACTATTATCTCCTTGGGACCAGTAGTGACACGGCCGCCAAACTGCTCAACATTCTCCTCTCTGAGGCGCCTTAGCACATGTTCGAGGGTAAGTTGGTATTTCTCCAATTCGTATTGGTCCAAGTGGATTCGGATCTCTCGCTTGAGACCTTCAACGATCTCCGTACCAGCCACACCAGGTACCGCCAGCAATCGGTCTTGGAGCCATTCATCTGCCCACGTCCTGAGTTGCACCAAGTCCCATCTATCGCTGCTTACGGTCAACTGCACCACCGGGAGCTGTGAAAGATCTGCCTTGATGACTACCGGTGGATCTATATCGCTGGGCAATTCTCTGGCCGCACGTGCCATCGCCGCCAACGCGTCCTGATATGCCACATTGACGCTGACACCATACTTGAAGTTTACAAGGAGGGTATACATACCCTCTATTGATGAGGATTCAAGGTAGTCCAGGTCATCGACCGTGGCCATCTGTCTTTCTATTGGCTCTGCCATGCTCTTGTCAATCTCTTCGGGTGTTGCGCCCCTCCACCAGATGTGAACCTTTATCATCGGGTACGTGATGTCAGGCAAGAAATCAACGGGCAAACGCCAAAGTCCATATAGGCCTAGTATGACCAGCGCAGCGATAATCGCACTGCAGGCTATCCGTTTATGTACAGCATAGTGGGTCAATATCATGGCAACTTGCCCCCACGGCTCGGCCCTGATTGGGGCGCACTTGCAGCACGAGGATTGCTTGCTGGTTCAACCACACGTACCTCCATACCTGGGACTATTTTCTCATGGCCACCTACTATGATAGTCTGACCAGGTTCGAGGCCTTCAACGACCTGGACCTTATCGGCCTGTTCAATACCCAGTTTCACAGACCTTGAAGTAGCCTTGCCATCAATTACCAGGTACACGGTATTCCCGCCAGTCGGGTTCGTCAGCACTGCCTGCTTTGGGATGATTACGGCATCATCGATGGCCCGCAGTATCAATTGCACACGCGCGAACATCCCTGGCATTAGGGAGATCTTTTCATCCAAGACAAGTACAACGGTCCTTGTCCGCATCTCCCTGTCCAATTCAGGATAGGCACGGACCAGACGGGCCACAAATCTGGCCAGGTAGGGCGTCAAATGATACGCATGCTTCCATCGTCTCGTACACCTTCAGGGCATATGCCTCCGGCACTGCCACCCTGATCACAATAGGAGACATATCTGCCATCTCCAGCAATGCTGCCCTAGGTGAGGCCATGTCCCCCTTTCTCGCGTACACACGCGTGATGGTACCAGAGAAGGGCGCAAAGATCGTGCATTCCGCCAGCTTGGCCTTTGCCAGATCTAACCTTGCCTGCGCCTCCTTTACTATCGCCTCCTGGATGCCTATGGCCGTCTGGGTGTAACCTGCCTGCAACATCTCGAGCTCCTTTTCGGCCGCACTGAGCCGTGCCTGCTCCGTAACATATGTTACCCGTGCCTTGTCCAGTGATTCAGCCGGAAGTGCTCCGCTCTGGACAAGCTTTGTGATCCGTTCCAGATCACTCTTCGCAAACGCAGCGCTGTCCTGCAGTTGCCGGACCAGCTCCTTGGCCTTTGCGATCTCCTCCGGTCTAGAGCCTGCCCTCATATCCACTAGTTTTGCCTCGGCCACCCCAAGTGCCACTGCTGCAGCACCTAGCTCAGCCCGATACAGCTCACGGTCGATCTCGATCAATTTGGTTGGCCTTTCTGGTCAGCTCTGGACCTCGTCGCCTTCACGCCACGGGCAATACGTGATCGGACCTTCTACAAGTGATGCTATCAATACCTGCTCTACCGGGATCGTCTGACCCGTCAGGTCCAGAAGCTCCATAATAGGTCCCTCAGTCACTTGTTCGACACTGACAACAGGTATCCTCCTCTGGCTGACAGGCTTTTTATCACTCTTGGCCTTGCATCCGCCTGTCAAGAGAGCTGTTACAAGCATAACAATTATCGATGTGACGCTATAAGTAGCCAGATGTCTTGAGGTTTGTATGTTCATTGTTCACCTGTAGCCAATTTGAACTGGGCAATGGCCAAATGGAGGTCCGCCAACGCCTTGTAATAGTTCGTTTGTGCATCTAGCAGCGCGGATTGGGCATCTAGCACGTCAAGGATCGCGCCCTTGCCCAGCTCATACCTTTCTCGCTCGATACTCAATCCTTCCGCTGCCTGCTCTACTGAGGCCTGCACGGCCCTTGTTCTTTCTTGGGCCGCGAGGATATTGCGTATTGCGGTCTGGACGTCCACCTGTATCTTCAACTCCAGTTTACGCAAACGGTGACGAGCAGCAACCAGTTTCGCCACCTGCTCCTTGATCTTTGCGTCGACAACGCCTCCATCAAAGATGAGCATTTCAAGGCCGACCCCGATCCTTCCTATGTCGTCTAGCTCACTTGTAGTCCCCATAGTGTGGCCTGCAGCCCACCTGGCCCCATATGAGCCTTGAAGGAACAACTGAGGCCACCGTGTAGCCCGGACCGATTCAAGGGTCCTTGCCTGGGCCTGCAGCTGAGCCCTTGCAGCCAGCAGATCATCCCGGCTGGCCAAGGCCTTAGTCATAGCCACGTTGGCATCCGGAACAGTTATGTCCAGCTCTGATTCGAGATCTCCTTGAATCTCAATATGGACGTTTGGGTCTGATAGACCCAACATTGCTCTGAGGGCCTCATATTGGACAGCCAAAGCATTGCGTTCCTTTATGAGGCGTTCCTTGATCTCCGCCAGGCGTACCTCAGTACGTAGTAGGTCCACAGGCGCTGCCTTCTGCACAGCAACCATGTTACGAACCATATCCTGATGTTCATTTAATGTGCTGGCAGCGAACTCTATAGATTCGACCATCTTCCTTTGTGCCAGGATGGTGCAGAATACACTAGAGACATTGAAGACCAATTCCTTGCGGGTTTGAGCCAGTTGGTGACCTGCTGCCTTTTACAGCAATTCGGCGGCCTTGATCTGATTGACGATCCTGCCACCTGTAAAGATGGGCATGTTCAGAACAATATCACTTGACACAATATCCCTGCTGAGGATCGTAGGCTCACCTGGTTGATGGATGGGTAGCAATCGTTGGTAGTCCACATGATGTGCATAGCCACCAACGATACTGAACCTCGGGGCCTGATCACCAGAGGACTGCTGATACCTTGCGCTAGCAGCCTGATAGTCCCACTCCATGGCAGATAAGTCAGGGTTGTTAGCCATCGCGATCTCAACGGCCAGTTGAAGGCTGAGTGGACCTTGCAGTAATTCGGCAGGTGGCCGTCCGGGTAGGTCCAGGGTGGCGCAGGATTGACTAACGCCTGGTTCCGGCAAGGCTACCGCTGTCTGCGATCTGCAGGCACCAAGCCTTGCAAGGCCCAGAGCCAGTCCGATCAGGACTACCAATCTCTTACCTGTACTACCAAGCCCTGATAGATGGTGCTGTTGGCTCAACCTTCGCATTGTGTACAACAAAGATACCTTGCTTG
>JARYLO010000026.1 GCA_029907605.1 Sedimentisphaerales bacterium | reverse complement strand
CATTGCGTGGTCTGTTTGAGTTTCTGCCGTCAGATGCGATCCCAATCGAACAGGTAGAGCCAGCCAGTCAGATCGTCAAACGGTTTTGCACAGGTGCCATGAGTCATGGTTCCATAAGCAAGGAGGCACATGAGACCATAGCCATAGCGATGAACGCGATCGGGGCCATGAGCAATACAGGAGAAGGCGGAGAAGACCCGGACAGATACCAGCTTGATCCAGACGGCAAGGACCGTAACTGTGCGATCAAACAGGTTGCCAGCGACAGGTTTGGTGTGACCATAAATTACCTTGCCCATGCAAAGGAGCTGCAGATCAAGATAGCACAGGGTGCAAAGCCTGGCGAGGGCGGCCAACTGCCTGGCCATAAGGTCACCGAGGAGATTGCAAGACTGCGGCACTCTACCCCTGGGGTCACCCTGATCTCCCCACCGCCGCACCATGACATATACTCGATAGAAGACCTAGCACAGTTAATCTATGACCTTAAGTGTGCCAATCCGCAGGCAAAGGTCTCCGTGAAGTTGGTGGCAGAGATCGGTGTCGGGACCATAGCTGCAGGCGTGGCAAAGGCAGGGGCTGATGAGGTCCTGATAAGTGGGCATGATGGTGGCACTGGGGCCAGCCCTTGGTCTTCCATCATGCATGCTGGCGTACCTTGGGAACTAGGTCTGGCAGAGACACAGCAGGTCCTGGTCGAGAATAACCTGAGGGGGCGGATACGTGTGCAGGTAGATGGTCAGATCCGCACAGGCAGGGATGTGGTCATTGCTGCATTGCTCGGTGCAGAGCGTTTTGGGTTTGGCACTGTGGCCCTCGTTACACTCGGCTGTACCCTGCTGAGAAAATGCCATGAGGGGATGTGTGTGTTCGGGATTGCCACTCAAGACCCCCAGTTGCGAAAGAGGTTCGCTGGCAGGGCAGAATACCTGAAAAGATACATGTTCTTTGTGGCCGAAGAGGTCAGGCAATTGATGGCCCAACTGGGTTTCAGGACGTTTGAACAGATGATCGGCCGTACCGATAGGCTTTGCGTCAAGAAGGCCATAGACCACTGGAAGGCCAAGGGCCTGGACCTCTCCGCCATCCTCTGTGGGCCATCTGTGAAGGATGACAGGCCCATCAGGCAGGTCGACGAACAACCAGACAGGATATCTGACCACCTAGATTGGCAGGTCTTGGAGAAGGCCAGGCCAGCCATAGAGCACAAGCAGCCTGTACAAATAAGGATGCAGATAAGAAACGTCCACAGGGCGGTTGGGGCGATACTCAGTAACAAGATCGTCTTAAGGCATGGCCCCAAAGGGCTTCCTGACTGGACCATAGACATAACCTTTGAGGGTACCGCTGGCCAGAGCTTTGGTGCATTCCTTGCACCAGGTGTGACATTGCGGCTTGTAGGTCAGGCCAATGACTACGTAGGCAAGGGCCTCTCTGGCGGAAGGATCGGCATCCAAACTCCACCTGAAGCATGCTATCCTGCCCATGAGAATATCATTGCAGGAAACACCGTATTGTATGGGGCCACCTCAGGTCAGATCTTCATAAACGGTGTGGTTGGTGAGCGGTTTGCAGTGAAAAACAGCGGGGCGATCGCTGTTGTGGAGGGGGCAGGGGATCACTGCCGTGAGTACATGACTGGCGGTGTGGTGGTAGTACTCGGAAAGACAGGGTGCAATTTTGCGGCCGGCATGAGTGGCGGTGTAGCGTTTGTCCTTGATGAGTGGCAGTTGTTCGACACGCTCTGCAACCTCGACATGGTCGAGTTGGAGACGGTATGGCAGGCCAGCGACAAGCAATTGTTGCAACGATTGATACAGGAGCATCTCAGATGGACTGGCTCTCCAAGGGCAAGGTCCATATTGGATGCATGGCCAAACATGGGCGGAAAGTTCGTCAAGGTCATGCCGATAGACTATAGGAAGGCCTTGGAGCGGATGAGGGCGGAAGAGGAACGCCATACGGATACCACCCCTGCCACCGAGGAGGTATTCCATGGGTGAATTGGGCGGATTCTTGCGGTATCCCAGGATCGAGCCAGGCCACCGACCGGTATCGGAAAGGATCAGGGACTTCCGAGAGGTGGAGATCCCGCTAGATTTTCCTCAAGTCCAGACACAAGCGGCCAGGTGCATGGACTGTGGCATCCCTTTCTGCCACGGGGCCGGCTGTCCACTGGGCAATCTCATACCTGAATTCAATGACCTGGTCTACCACGGCAGATGGCAGCAGGCATGCGACCTATTGCATTCCACCAACAACTTCCCTGAGATCACCGGCAGGATATGTCCAGCCCCATGCGAGGCAGCCTGCATGCTCGAGGTCAATGACAGGCCTGTGCTCATTAGGCAGATAGAACTGCAGATCGTGGAACGCGGGTTCAAGGAGGGCTGGATAAGGCACAAACCGCCTGACAAACAGTCTGGCAGACGGGTGGCGGTGATCGGATCCGGGCCTGCAGGCCTTGCGGCTGCACAGCAATTGGCCCGAGCAGGCCACTCGGTATTGGTGATAGAGCAGGATAGTAACCCAGGTGGGATGCTGAGGTACGGTATCCCAGACTTCAAGCTGGACAAATGGATCATCGATCGCAGGTTGGACCAGCTCAAAAAGGAGGGCGTGGAATTCCAGGTCTCTGTCAGGGCAGGGGAAGATGTCTCCATAAGGTACATGCGCCAGCGATTCGATGCTATATGCCTGGCCATGGGTGCAAGGCAGCCCAGGGATCTGGATGTACCTGACAGGCCTGACAGGGAACTTGGCGGTATTGTATTTGCACTAGACTATCTAGCCAGTCAGAACAGGCTCAATGCGGCCGAGCCCATAGATGGCCCAGTCCTTCCAAGTGCTAGGGGCAAGACCGTAGTGGTGATAGGTGGTGGCGATACAGGCAGCGACTGCGTAGGCACTGCAATACGTCAAGGGGCAAAGAAGGTCTACCAGCTAGAGATACTACCTGAGCCACCCCAGACCAGGCCCGCGGATACGCCTTGGCCATTCTGGCCACGGATACTTCGGACCAGCTCCTCACATCAAGAAGGCTGTGAGAGGATATGGTCTGTGGCCACAAAGGCATTTGAAGGCAAGGATAAAAATGTGTGCCAGGTACACTGTTGCAAGGTCGAATGGGTCAGGTCTGGCCCTTCGTGGCAGCCCAGGGATATACCTGGTACAGGTTTCTCACTAAAGGCAGAACTAGTCATATTGGCCATGGGCTTTGTGCACGTGGTACACAAGGGACTTGTGGAGGGACTAGGCGTGGCACTTGACCAGCGGGGCAATGTCCTGGTAGATTCTTACCAGACCAATGTCCCTTGGGTCTTTGCAGCAGGGGATACGGTAAGTGGTGTATCGTTGGTAGTGAGGGCCATAGCAAGTGGCCGTGGTGCTGCAGAGGCCATAGATAGGTGGCTAAGATAGGATCGACTTGGATCGGGCAGGCGTGTGCCTGCCCACAGTCTATAGACCTGACGCGTTAGGATATGCCCAAGCGTAAAGACATACACAAGATCCTCATCATAGGCTCTGGTCCAATAGTGATCGGCCAGGCATGCGAGTTCGATTACTCTGGTGCGCAGGCCTGTAAGGCCCTTAGGGCCGCAGGCTACCAGGTCGTCCTGGTCAATAGCAATCCTGCCACGATCATGACCGATCCTGAGATGGCAGACAGGACGTTCATAGAGCCTATCACGCCTGAGGTCCTAGAGCGGATCATCGAGAAGGAAAGGCCCGACGGCCTGCTTCCGACATTAGGTGGTCAGACTGGGCTCAATACCGCCGTTGCCCTGGCCCAGCGTGGGGTCTTGGATAAGTACAAGGTCAAGCTATTGGGCGCCAGCCTCGAGGCCATAAGGAGGGCAGAGGAGCGAGACCTGTTCAAGCAGGTCATCTTGGACATAGGCCTGGAGGTCCCAAGAAGTGGTTATGCGCATTCCGAGCAGGAGGCAGAACAGATCGTCCAGCAGATCGGTTTTCCTGCCATCATCAGGCCCAGCTACACCCTCGGTGGCACTGGTGCCAATGTTGCATACAACATGGAGGAGTTCCGGCACCACGTCAAATGGGGCCTGGACCTAAGCCCAAAGCATGAGATCTTGATCGAGGAGTCGGTCTTAGGCTGGAAGGAGTTTGAGTTGGAGGTGATGAGGGACAAGAAGGACAATGTCGTCATCGTCTGTCCCATAGAGAACCTCGATCCCATGGGCATCCACACAGGTGATAGCATCACGGTCGCCCCAGCGCAGACGCTTACCGACAAGGAATACCAGGTCATGCGAGATGCGGCCATAAAGATCATCAGGGCGATAGGTGTGGAGACCGGCGGCTCAAACATACAGTTTGCAGTCCATCCAGATACCGGTAGGATGGTTGTCATAGAGATGAATCCAAGGGTATCGCGGTCCTCTGCACTTGCCTCAAAGGCAACGGGCTTCCCCATAGCCAAGATTGCATCTCTCCTGGCGGTAGGGTATACATTAGATGAGATACCCAATGATATTACAAAGAAGACGCCTGCCTGTTTTGAACCTACAATCGATTACGTGGTAGTAAAGTGGCCTCGCTTCACATTCGAGAAATTCCCAAAGACTCCTCGTGAATTGACCATCCAGATGAAGTCTGTTGGAGAGGCGATGGCCATCGGTCGGACGTTCAAAGAGGCCCTGCAAAAGGCCATCAGGTCAATAGAGATAAACCGCTATTCATTGAGCAATCAATACATCAAGGAACCTCTCAGCACCGCGCAACTGAAGGCCCAGCTCCGCAGGCAAAGGTGGGACAGGATCTGGTTGATCGCCGAGGCCCTCAGGCGGAGGGTATCCGTTAACGAGGTATACGAATTGACCAGGATAGACCCTTGGTTCCTCAATCAGATCCGCCAGCTTGTTACGCTGGAGGGCCAGATTGCGTCAAAGGGGTCATTGGATCGATTCGATGCCCAGTTCATGCGATCCATAAAGGCGAATGGATTCAGTGACCGCTTCATTGCCGAGCTGACCGGTACCTCTGAGGCAAAGGTCAGGGCCAGACGTCATGCCCTTGGGGTAAGGCCGGTCTTCAAGAGGGTCGATACCTGTGGTGCAGAGTTTGAGGCCTATACACCTTACCTCTATTCCACATATGAGCAGGAGTGTGAGGCAGGGCCTAGTAGCCGAAAGAAGATAATGATCCTAGGTGGCGGACCCAATCGCATAGGACAGGGTATCGAGTTTGACTACTGCTGCGTGCATGCGGCATTTGCCCTCAGGGAGCTGGGTATAGAATCCATCATGGTCAACTGCAATCCAGAGACCGTAAGCACGGACTATGACACCTCCGACAGGCTCTATTTTGAGCCGCTCACCTTTGAGGATGTAATGAATATTGTAGACACAGAAAGGCCTGATGGTGTCATAGTCCAGTTCGGCGGCCAGACACCACTGAACCTCGCATGGTCACTACTGAAGGCAGGGGTACCGATCATCGGCACGTCGCCCGAGAGTATACAGATCGCGGAGGACAGAAGGCGTTTTAGTAGGCTTGTCAAGAGGCTTGGCCTACTTCAGCCCGCTAGTGGCACAGCAACCAGCATTGATCAGGCCGTAAGGGTTGCGCATCGCCTTGGCTATCCTCTGCTTGTAAGACCATCCTTCGTACTTGGGGGCCGCGCGATGGAGGTGGTCTACGATGAGGAAGGTTTGGTCGCCTGCGCGCAGCGGGCCTTGGATGCCTCAGGAGGTCATCCCATCTTGATAGACCAGTTCCTAAAGGATGCCACTGAATTCGACGTGGATGCCATAGCTGATGGCAGGCGGGTAGTGATAGGTGGCGTGATGGAGCATATAGAAGAGGCAGGGATACATTCCGGTGATAGCGCATGCTCATTGCCACCTGCTACTACCCCAGCCCGCGTTGTCAAGGAACTGTGCCGCCAGACCAAGCTCTTGGCAATGGCACTAGATGTTAGGGGATTGATCAACATCCAGTTTGCCATGAAGGGTCGTGACATATATGTGCTCGAGGTCAATCCCAGGGCATCCAGGACCATACCATTTGTGAGCAAGGCGACCGGCGTGCCACTTGCCAAGCTTGCCACAAAGGTCATGGTAGGTCATAGTCTGGATGAACTGGGCCTTAGGAAGCAGGTGCTGCCGGCCTACTTTGCGGTCAAGGAGTCTGTCTTCCCGTTCGCTAAGTTCCCTGGTACAGACACTATCCTGGGGCCAGAGATGCTTTCGACAGGCGAGGTAATGGGGCTCTCTGAGGACTTTGGGCTTGCCTATGCAAAGAGCCAGATCGCCGCTGGAAACGCCCTTCCTACATCGGGACGGGTACTATTCAGTGTCAAGGACGAGGATAAACCCAAGGCCGCGGAGATCGCGGCAAGGATGCACGAGATGGGCTTCAAGATCCTGGCCACCAAGAAGACCTGCCTAGAGTTCATAAGGCAGAACATACCAGCCGAATTCGTGTTGAAGATGACTGAAGGCAGACCCAACATCGTAGATATGATCATCAACGGCCAGATAGACCTAATAGTGAATACCACGGTGGGTAAGCAGGCTATAGCAGACTCGTACCTGATCAGGAGGACTGCCCTCGAACGGCAGATACCCTATGTGACTACCATAAGGGGGGCGGCAGCAGTGGCCAATGCCATAGAGGCCCTGCGGCAGAGGCCTATAGATGTAAGACCTATCCAGGACTACTACAAGGGCCTGAGGGTGAAGATATGAAGGCGATCCTGATGCTCGAAGATGGCACAGTATTCCAAGGCACTGCCTTTGGCGCAAGTGGCTGTCGGTGCGGAGAGGTGGTCTTCAATACCAGCATGACCGGATATCAGGAGATACTGACTGACCCATCCTATCATGAACAGATCATCACCATGACCTATCCGCTGATAGGTAATACGGGGACCAACCCTCAGGACTTGGAGTCCAGGAGGATATTTGCCAGCGGGTTTGTGGTAAAGGAGTGCTGTGGTCATCCATCCAACTGGCGAAGCACCGGTGATCTTGATGCATACCTTAAGGCCAACGATACCGTAGGCATAGCAGGCATCGATACGCGAAGGCTGGTAAGACACATAAGGACAAAGGGGGCGATGCGAGGGATCATCTCATCCACGATCCTGGACACGGATCTCTTGGCCAGGCGTCTTGCCGAATATCCAGGCCTGGTTGGCCGTGACATCGTCAAGGACGTTACCATAAGGCAGCCATACAAGTGGAATGAGGGGCCAATAGACATATTTGCGGGCAACAAAGCCCAGAGGTCCTCCGGCCGATACCATGTAGTGGCAGTGGACTGTGGCATAAAAACGAACATATTGAGGCGACTGGTGGCATTCGGCTGCAATGTCACGGTTGTACCAGCACATACCACTGCCAAACAGATCATGAAGATCAAGCCGGATGGGGTATTCCTCAGCAATGGACCAGGTGACCCAGCAGCAGTGACCTATGCTGTAGAGACAATACAGGGCCTATTGGGCAAGGTCCCGATATTTGGCATCTGCCTAGGGCATCAACTGCTGGCACTGGCCTTAGGTGGCCGCACATTCAAGCTAAAGTTCGGTCACCATGGCGCAAATCATCCAGTAAAGGACCTCAGGACAGGCAGGATAGAGATCACATGCCAGAATCATGGCTTTTGCGTAGACATCAAGTCCCTCAGCTCAAGGCAGGTGGAGCTTACCCACGTAAACCTCAATGACCAGACCTTGGAGGGGATCTGTTGCCCACGACTCGGGGCCTTCTCTGTCCAGTATCACCCTGAGGCCTCACCTGGTCCTCACGACTCTGACTACCTCTTTGGCCAGTTTGCCCAACTGATGGAGCAGACCTAGTCTATGCTTGAGACCTGCGGCCTTTGCCCTTTAGCCTTGAGAGGGCGGCCTTCAGCCAGAGGTATCTGCCAAGTCGATCCAGGATCCGGTTCCTAACGCCGGCAGCCCTTGCCTTCTGGATACAGCAGACCAGGTCTGCGTACCTACCCTGGCGGTCGTAGAGCCTGGCCAGCTCCACCAAGGCCTCCTCATGATCGGGCTTGATCTCTACGGCCTGGGCCAATTCGGCCTGTGCCTGTTGCACCTGACCGCACCTTAGGTGGATAAGACCCATGTAGTAGTGGGCATCAGGATTGGACCTATCCATGGCAAGTGCCCTCTTGATACAGTGGGTCGCATGCTCAAGGTCTGTGTTTCCAAAACCTATCCGTATAGGTGGCCTCCTTAGACCTACAGGCCAAGGTTGATCGCCCTTTGGCTGGTCCGCCAAGGCAAGGAACATAGAGCCTATGGACACAAAGACCTCAGGATGATCTGGGGCATTCCTCAGCTCAGAGATCAGGTAGGCCCTCGCCTTCTGTGCCTGCCGGTCCTGGATCGCAAACTGGGCAAGCCTGTAGTATGCCCCTGGGATAGTGCTATCCGCCCTCAATGCCTGGTCGTAGTATTCCTTGGCCTTGGCGATCTGGCCTGCATTCAGTGCGATCTCACCCAGGTAGAAGAGGGCCTGTGGGTTGTTTGGGGCAAGCTCCAGGACCCTATTGAACTTCTCTCTTGCTGGATCCACCTCGCGGGCCTCGAGCAGGAATAGGCCAAAGTCCAGGATCACCTCCACATCACCAGGGTTCAAACGCAGTTCCCGCAAGAAGTACTCCCTGGCCTTCACCCTATCCGATAGGCCCCAATAGGCCTGGGCGATCCGATAGTTGATCTGTGGATGGCCAGGCTCCAGCTCTGCAGTGCGGATCCAGCAACCAATGGCCTTCTTGAGCTGACCCCTTACGAAGAGGCTGTTGCCGATATTATAGAAGCACAATGCACATGACGGGTTTATCTGCTGGGCCAGGTAGAACATCTGTTCTGCCAGGTCATGTAGGCCCATCTCTGTATAGGTGATAATCCTGTTGCAATAACAGGGCTCGTATCTTGGATCTATCTGCTGGATCTGCTCGAAGATCTCTATGGCCTTGTCATATTGGCCGGTACGAGTGTAGTCAACGGCAAGGCAGTTGAGGATCTCCACGTCCCCAGGGCAAAGCTCCAGGGCCGCCTCATATGCCTCTATCGCCTCCTCGTACCTGTGGACCGCATCCAGTGCAAGGGCCTTATCGAACAGCCAAGCACTATTGGTCGGGTTCAACTCCAGTGCCGTGTTCAATTGCTCCAAGGCCTGAGGTATCATACCGTCCTCATATAGCTCAAAGGCCATATTGGCCTTGGACTCTGCTATATCGAATGGGCCAAAATCGGTGTCTTCGTACTGCATAGTCGGACCTAAGATAGTTGCGATGACCGCATATGCGGCCTCGGTGGTCTTTATCGTCAGGCCGATGAGGGGCCCTTAGCACAACAGTAGCTGTTTTCCTGGAAGGCAATGCCCAACCGTCTTATAATGACGGCCTAAGGCCACTTGACTATGGCAATGGAAGGCAAACAAGAAGGAGCTAGGACATGATCAGACACATAAAAGGCCAGATAACGGCTGGGAAGGCCAGGTTCGCTATAGTTGTCAGCCGCTTCAATGAGTTCATAAGCTCAAGGCTCCTGGAAGGCGCGATAGACTGTCTTCAAAGACACGGGGCCTCTGATGATCAGATCACCGTGGTATGGGTACCAGGTGCATGCGAGATACCACCGGTCGCACGCAGATTGGCCCAGGGGGGCAACTACGACGCCATCATCTGTCTGGGCGCGGTCATAAGGGGACAGACCGGCCACTATGAGGCCGTCTTTCAGCAGGTAGTACGAGGGATAGGCCAGATAAACGCTGACTGCAAGACCCCAGCCATATTTGGGGTGATCACCTGCGACACACTAGAGCAGGCCGTAGACCGCGCTGGCACCAAGATGGGCAATGCAGGGGCAAATGCTGCAATGACGGCCATGGAGCTGGTCAATATCATCCATCAGATCCAGTAGGGCGATGCCAACGCAGGACCACATAGACGAAAACGGCCTTTACCAGGCCACGGATCGCCGCTCGCTGGCACGTGTGCTCGCTATGCAAGCACTGTATCAATTGGAGGTCCAAGGGTCGGACCTGCTCTACAGGCTCCCTAACGAGTTCCTTGCCTATGCCAGCGACGACCCGATGGTCCGGCAATTGGCATGGGATTGGATCAGGGGGACATGGGAGCACCTGGAGGAATGTGACGCATGGATAAGCCATGCGGTCATACACTGGCAGATCTCACGCCTTGCGCCGGTCGATAGGAGCATACTGAGACTTGCCGTATATCAATTGAGGTTCTGCCAGGACATACCCCCAAAGGTGGCGATAAACGAGGCCATAGAGCTGGCAAAGAGGTTTGGCGGGGACAAGTCGCCTGCATTCGTCAATGGCGTGTTGGACGCGATACTGAAAAGGTTTAGACCTCTACTGGAGACCTCGCAGGACGGCAGTAGATGAGGACTATAGCGGTCCTGAACCAAAAAGGTGGTGTAGGCAAGACCACTACAGTGGCCAATACTGCAGCAGCCCTGGCGATGGCAGGCCGCAGGGTACTGGTCCTAGACCTGGACCCACAGGCACACCTGACGATCCACCTGGGGGTGGAACCTGCAGCAGTCAGCGGGGGTGCATATCACGTAATGATACAGGCAACTCCTATGGACCAGCAGATTATGATGGTCAGGCCCAACCTCTGGCTGCTGCCCGCAAACATACACCTTGTAGGCGCAGAGGCAGAATTGGCAGGTCTGCCAGAGAGAGAGACCATACTACGCCATGCCCTGGAGGCAGTAGCCGGGCACTTCGAATACTGCATGATCGACTGTGGACCATCACTGGGTCTACTGACCCTCAATGCCCTATCTGCCGCACAAGAGGTATTGATACCTCTGCAGCCCCACTTCTTGGCCTTGCAAGGATTTGGCCAGTTGCTACAGACCATAGAACTGGTCAATCGAAGGATCAACCCAGGATTGAAGGTGGCTGGGATCCTCCTGTGCATGTATGACAGCCGCGCTTCATTGCCCCAAGAGGTAAAGGCAGATATCGAGTCCTTCCTGGCAAATGCCAGGGGTTCTGGCACTGCCTGGGCAGACGCACAGGTCCTGCCAACCCACATACGCAGGAACATAAAGCTCGCAGAGGCCCCCAGTTATGGTAAGACGATCCTAGAGTACGATCCGGCCTGTAATGGGGCAGAGGACTACAGACAGGTGGCAGCATACCTTATGGCTACTGAACATGTCCAAGCCACTACCAGGCCGCATGACTAGACAGCAGCCAGATAGGATCCTGATAGCAACCACAAACCCGGGCAAGGTCAGGGAACTGCAGGCCTCATTGGGGATACTTGCCAGATGGTCCACCTTGTTGGACTTCCCAGGCCTGCCCAAGGTGGAGGAGGATGGCAAGACGTTTGCCGAGAATGCAGCCAAGAAGGCCTGTGGATATGCAAAGGCCACAGGCCTCTGGACCATCAGTGACGACTCGGGCCTTGAGATCGATGCACTTGGCGGCCTGCCTGGGGTAAGATCCGCCAGGTTTGCTGGCGTGGACGGGCCTGACCGGCGTGCTATAGACCTTGCCAACATAGACAAGGTCCTAGGACTGTTGAAGGATGTACCTTGGCAACAGAGGACCGCCAGATTCGTCTGCCATGTCTGTCTTGCAAGCCCAGATGGGATACTGGCAGAGGCATCAGGTACCTTGGAAGGGCTGATCTGTCTGGAACCGGTAGGCGAGAATGGCTTTGGATACGACCCGATCTTCTTTGTGCCAGCACTAGGCCGTACCGTTGCACAACTGGATCAGGACCAAAAGAATGCCATCTCCCACAGGGGCAAGGCCATAAAGGCACTCCTGCCAAGGCTACGTGCACTCCTTTCGGACCCTACACCTGATATGCCTGCAGCAGGGAACTGTGGCAGTTGATCCTCGGCTTGGCAGTTGACATCGGGCCTGATGTAGGATTATAGTAACAGGCAACCGGGGCCGTAGCTCAATTGGTTAGAGCATCGGACTGTCGATCCGAAGGTTGAGGGTTCGATCCCCTTCGGCCTCGTTGAATACGTTATTGGGCAGGGGCGGATTCGAACCGCCGACACACGGATTTTCAGTCCGTTGCTCTACCTGCTGAGCTACCTGCCCCGGCTCGTTAGAGTTTAGCCCTCCAAGATATCCTTTGCAAGCCGAATCTGTTTGGGTGGAAATGGCGGCCTTGTGAAGTATAATAATCCCTACGGCCGGGTCCCATGCAAGCCGAGCCCGCGAACCTGGTCAGGCGGGGAACCGAGCAGCCATAAGCGTGTGCGAGGCGGTGCCGTGGCAAACCCGGCCGGTCTTATTGACCCATGAGCTACACAGTCCTAGCACGCAGATACAGGTCACAGACATTTGAAGAGGTGGTCGGCCAGGAACCTGTGGCCAAGACCCTACAGAATGCCATCAGGACCGGCCGCATCGCACATGCATACCTTTTTTGCGGCACAAGGGGGGTGGGCAAGACCACCATGGCCAGGATATTGGCCAAGGCCCTCAATTGCCTGGCATCTGACGGGCCTACTGAAAGGCCATGCTGCAAATGCGATAGTTGCACTGCCATTGCCATCGGTCAGGACATAGACGTCATCGAGATCGACGGTGCAAGCAACAACCAGGTTGAACACGTCAGGCAGCTAAGGGAAAACGCCAATTACAGGCCAGCACGTGCCAGGTTCAAGATCTACATCATCGATGAGGTGCACATGTTGAGCACCTCGGCATTCAATGCATTATTAAAGATCCTGGAAGAACCCCCACCGCACGTGAAGTTCATCTTTGCCACCACAGAGCCAAACAAGGTGCCTGCCACGATCCAGTCTAGGTGCCAGAGGTTTGACTTCAGATCCCTGACCACTGCCCAGATCGCAAGGCAATTATCTGCTGTGCTGGATAAGGAGGGGATCAAGTACGATGAAGATGCCATCTTGGCCGTGGCACGTCTGGCAAATGGGTCAATGAGGGATGGCCTGACATTACTGGATAGGCTCATCAGCATAGGCCAACCATTGAGTCTGGCATTGGTCCAGGAGTATCTAGGTCAGCCAGACATGCAGCGTATCTATGACCTGCTCAGCGCGATCGCACAGGGCCAGGCTGGCCAGGCCCTGACTAGATTGGATGACCTGTTCAGGTTTGGACTGAGCGAGGTGCAGGTAGTAGACTGCATGATAGATGCCCTCCGCGACCTGATGGTCCTGAAGACCGCAGGTGCAGACACGACGATGGTGGCATTGACCTCACAGCAGCGTCAGGTGGCCCAGGGGATCGCAACCCAGTTTGACCTGCCTGGACTGGTCTACGCAATCACCGCCCTAGACAGGGTCCGCTGGCCCATAAAGAACTCTGAGACACCAAGGCCATTGCTTGAGGCCACGGTAGTCAGATTGGCTGCAAGTGAGCATTTCCTGGATGCAGGGGTCATTACCAATAGGCTTTCTGCGGTTGAAAGGCAATCTGACCCCAGCAACAGCCGAGACCAGGCCAAGGAGACACCCCGCCCTTTTGATCCTGCAGGACCGCAGGACCTCGAGGCCAGATGGCCTGAGGTCCTGAAGCTCATAGAGGAAAGGCTTGGCAAGGCCACTGCAGGACTGCTGGGCAACGCCTCTATTAAGTTTGATGGCCAGGCCCTGACCCTGAGCTTTTCTCCGACGGGCAAGCTGCAATACCAGATGGTCCAGTCCAAACTTGGACAAGGACAATTGCAGCAACTCCTAGGCCAGTACATGGGTAGGGATGTCCAGATCTACGTAGAGCTTCAGACCAACGCGCAAGGACCTGAGCCTGCACAAGTCAGACCTGCTGGGCAGAGGATACTAGACGATCCTTTGGTCAAGGCAGTCTTGCTCGGCCTGGAGGCCACGATCACCGGCATTGAGGACAAGTAGACGCATCTGGACTAGTTATTGACCGCGGTCCAACTATGGTGTACTCTTTGCATCCAAGGTGGCCTTGTTGGCCTGATGATCCTGACCGTTGGACCTATAGGCCTTGCAGGGGTTTGCATGGGGTCATCACAGATAAGCTGGCAGGGGGTATTTGAGGCCTTGCCTCATCCGGCCTTTGTACTGGACAAGGACCACAGGATCATTGCACTCAATAAGGCTGCCCTATCCAGGATAGGCCTACCTGCCCAGCAGGTCATCGGCAAGGCATGCCACCAGGTCTGTCATGGCACAGACCATCCGCCTAAGGGCTGCCCACTCGAAACCCTAAAGGCCAACGGCAACTCGCCAGTGGTACAGATGGAGGTGCAGGCATTCAATGGGACATATCTTGTAAGCTGTATGCCCATAGGTCGGCTTGAAGACGATAGGGCCATCATGCTGCACATCGCTGCAGACATAACGCCACTGAGGCAGACACAGCAGCAACTAGAACTGCAGCGTGCCAAGCTTCAGGGCATATACCTGGCGGTGCCAGTAGGGATCGGGCTGGTCCAGGACAGGATCCTCAAGGAACACAATCAGCGGCTATGTGAGATGATAGGCTATACTAGAGAGGAGATATTGGGTCGAGATTCCCGTTTCTTGTACCTCTCTGAACAGGAGTACGATCGTGTCGGCCGCAACTACCAGAACGTAAGGCAGTTTGGCATGGGTACCATTGAGAGTCAATGGCGGTGCAAGGACGGCAGGGTCATAGACGTACTACTCAACTACGCTGCCCTCAACCCGAAGGACATCTCAGAGGGGGTGATCTTTACTGCCCTAGACATCACCAAGCGTAAGGAATACGAACAGGAGATAAGGCTTCTAAATAGGCTTTATGCTACGCTCAGTAACATTAATCAGGCCATAGTCAGGATAAAGGATATACAGGCACTCTTTGAGGCGACCTGCAGGATCGCTGTGGAACAGGGCCAGTTCAGACTGGCATGGATAGGCCTGGTAGACCAGCAGACAAGGCAGGTTAGGCCTGCGGCATGGGCAGGACATGAGGATGGGTATCTCAGGCTCATCCTTGTCACCGCAACAGATCAGCCTGAGGGGAGGGGACCTGTAGGTACCGCGATACGTGAAGGCAGGCTCTGTGTCTGCCAGGACGTGGAAAAGGACCAGATGATGCTGCCATGGCGGGCACCTGCCCTTGAACGCGGTTATCGTGCGGTCGCTGCAGTGCCGATCAGGTCTTCTGGCCAGATAATCGGGGCACTTGCCATCTACGCGGCAGAGCCTGGGTTCTTTACCGAGCATGAGCAGCGGCTACTGATGGAGATGGGCCAGGATCTCTCCTTTGCCATAGATGCCGCTGAAGGTGAGCGACAGCGAAGACAGATAGAGGCCGCACTGGAGGCAAGCGAGCAGAGATTGCAGCTTGCCACCATAGGGGCCAACGATGGGCTGTGGGATTGGCCAGACCTGACGCAGGACGGCCAATGGTGGTCACCTGTGTTCTACAAACTGCTCGGCTACGAACAGGGCCAGATCGAGCCATCATATACCACCTTCTGTGGTCTGGTACATCCCAAGGATCTGACTACGTTTAGGGCTGCAGTTGCGGATCAGATGAAAAAAGCCAAACCCCTGGATGTGCAATGCCGGATCAGGACAAGGTCAGGCAGGTATCGCTGGTTTAGGATCAAGGGTGGGGTGGTCGGAGATAGCGAAGGCAGACCCACAAGGATGGCTGGCTCCATACTCGACATAACCGACCTTTACAGGGCATACGCAAGGCTCGCCGCTAATCAAAGGCGGATCAGCTCCTTGGCCACACAATTGAGCATCGTTGAGGAACAGCAACGCCGCAGGATCGCAGTGGGCGTTCATGACGACATAGGCCAAAGGCTCGCCCTGGCCAAGTTGCAATTGCAGGGCCTTTTGCAGGCCCTGCCTGAAAAGGATGTAAGGGTGTTGGAGGATGTATGTGAGCTGATCGATCAGGCCATGCAGCATGCAAGGTCATTGGCATTTGAATTGAGTAATCCAGTCCTCTATGAGGTCGGTTTGGAGGCTGCGGTCGAGGCCTGGCTGACTAGGCACATAGAGGCCAGGACTGGGATCAAGTGTCATTTCTCATCCGAGATAGGTGATACCAGGCCTGATCAAAGGCTTTCGGTACTCCTGTTCCAGGCCATAAGCGAGGTGCTCACAAACGTATTAAGGCATGCCAAGGCCAAGAATATCCATGTTCACCTAAAACGTTCTCGCGGGAGGTTGGTGGTCACCATTGCAGACGATGGGATAGGGTTTGATGTCAGGTCTCTACAGTCTGCACCTGGCAGGCGAGGACTTGGGCTATTCAATGTGAAGGAACGCCTTGAGTCCATAAACGGCCGCTTTGAGATAGACTCTGCACCAGGAAAAGGCACAAAGGTCACCCTGTGGGCACCGCTGCAAACGACTGCCCGCAGCTCGGATTCAGCCTAACCAGGTGCGGCCGTGATGCAGGTCTACCTTCAACGGGACCGATAGGTCAAGGGCAGAGGACATGTATTGGCTTATCCACTCACCATGTTGGTCGACCTGATCGGCAGGCAGCTCGAATACCAGCTCATCGTGGACCTGCAATATCATCCTGACAGGAAGTCGATCCGCCTGGATCCTCTTGTGGATCTTGATCATGGCCACCTTTATCAGGTCCGCCGCAGACCCCTGTATCACGGTATTGACCGCGAGCCTGGCTGCCCTTGCCCTGACAGACGGGCTGGAACTGGCGATCTCAGGTATAGGCCTGCGGCGATGCATTATGGTCTGCACATACCCATCCCTTGCCGCTTGCTGGATGATCGTGTCCATGAACTGCCTTATCGAGCTATACCTGGCAAAGTATTCCCTTATGAACCGACGGGCCTCTGCCAAAGGCAACCCTGTGGTCCTGGCCAGTCCCGCAGGACCTTGACCATATATGATCCCGAAGTTGACGGCCTTGCACCTTGACCGCATCTGATCGGTGACCTGATCCATGGGGACATTGTAGATCTGCGATGCAACAAATCTGTGTATATCCTGGCCCGCTGCAAATGCCTCCATCAAGGCCTTATCCTGTGAAAGATGCGCCAGTATCCTCAGTTCTATCTGTGAATAATCCGCACTTAATAGGCAGTCCTCCGGCCTTTGTGCAATGAAGGCAGATCGAATGGCCTTACCTAGTTCCGTACGGACAGGTATGTTCTGTAGGTTCGGGTCACTGGAACTGAGCCTACCTGTGGCGGTGACGGTCTGATTGAAGGACGTGTGAACCCGACCGGTCCGCGGATTGACCAAGGCAGCTAGCTTGTCAACATATGTGCCCTTGAGCTTTGCAAGCTGCCTGTACTGCAGGACCTGCTCTATTATTGGGTGCACGCCTGAAAGCTCCTCCAGTACAGCTGCATCGGTACTTAGTCCAGTCTTGCCTATGCGGATAGGTTTGAGCCCAAGCTTATTAAACAAGACCTCGGCCAGTTGCCTCGAAGAGTCTATATTGAATGGCCCACCTGCCAGCTCGTATATCCTCTGGGTGACCTTGACGATCGCCTCGTCCATCTGCCTGGCAAGTTCCTGCATAAATGGCAGATCTACTGCCACCCCATTGTATTCCATCTGGGCAAGGACCTCGACCAAAGGCATCTCCACCTGCTCGAACAATAATCCAATTTGGCGGTCCTGGTCGAGCCTAGACTTGAGGATCTTGTGGATCTGGAATGTTATGTCTGCATCCTCGCCACTATACTGGCATGCTAACTCCGAATCCACCAGGTCGAATGTCACTGCCTTGCGGCCCTTACCTATCAGGTCCGTGATGGGGATGCACCGATAATTGAGTAGGTCCCTTGCAAGGCTGTCGAGGGAATGGCCCTGCCTGGTTGGCTCAAGGCAATAGGATGCCACCATCGTATCAAACCATACGCCCGCTAACGGCATGCCCGCGTTTAGCAATACCAGCATGTCGTACTTGATGTTCTGGCCTACCTTACGGATCAAGGGATCAGCCAGGATCGGACCAAGGCCTGTCCTGACCTGTTCGATAGGAAGGCACCTTGCCCCCAATGGCCCCTTGATTGGGATGTAGTAGGCCTGGTGTTCGTGCCAACACAGACTGATCCCAACCAGGTCTGCACGCATCGGTTCAAGGGAGTGGGTCTCTGTATCAACAGCCAGGGTATCCACGGCCCTGAGCCGTTGGACCAGCTCCATAAATCGCTCAGGAGTATCGATCAGTTGGTAGTCGTGGGGGACCGTCTTGATGGAGTCAGGACCTGCAGGACTGGCAGGGATCGTCGTGACCCGGTCCAAACCCAACTGTTCCGTCAGCCTGTGGAAACCAAGCTCATTGAATATCCGCGCAAGGCGGTCCATATCAAACGGCCTTAGCCTCAGTCTTTCCCAGTCTATCTCTAGGGGCACATCACAATCTATGGTCACCAACTGCCTGCTAAGTTCTACAAGCCCTCGCCCTTGCCTCAATTGCTGGCCCCGCTTGCCGGGTATCTGGTCTGCATGGCGATAAAGCCCGTCTATAGACCCGTATCTCCTGATCCATTCCAGCGCGGTCTTTGGGCCCACATCAGGCACACCAGGCACGTTGTCCGAAGGGTCGCCCTGCAATGCAAGGCAGTCCAGATACTGTTGCGGTGATATCCCATATTCCTTCTGGAATGCATCGGCAGACAATACCGTATCGGTCTTGACATCGAAGATGTATATGCCCTTAGAGAGAAGCTGCAGGGCGTCCTTGTCCTTCGAGCATATGTAGCACTCATAGCCCTGCTGGACTGCCTTCTTGGCCACAGTGCCGATTATGTCATCTGCCTCATAGCCTTCGACCTGCAGTATAGGTATCCGCATCGCATCCAGGATCTGCTCGATCCTGGCCACCTGCACAGGGATCTCTTGAGGCATCAAGGGCCTGTTGGCCTTGTAGGCTGGGTACAGACCATGCCTGAACGTGGGCCCCTTGCTATCCATCACTACTGCCAACATCTGGGGCCTTTGTCTGTTGATCAGACCCAGCAGGGCAGTAGTGAATATATAGGTCACCTTGGTAGGCTCACCTGTGGGCGCACTAAGCGCCTGGCGCATGGGCGCATAATGCGCGGCATAGATCTGGCCATGGCCATCGATTAGGAAGACCCTTTCGGCCATGGCCGCACTATAGGCCAATGCCCTTGGCCTGTCAATCCCGCCAGCTTATAGGCCTACTTGAAGTGATGTACCAGGCGTATGTTGAACCTCTGGCCCTGTGGCCTGTACTCTGCAGCGGTCTCAAGATATGCATTGATAAACAGGTGCGTATGCTGGGAGAAGCTCATCAATGCACCTGGCCCTATACCTACGACCTGTTCATCGTCAGGTATCCGCACGCCGGCCAGCTTTGTGTCTGTCAATTGCTTTAGCCAGTAGCCATTTACCCCGACCCGCAGCATCTTCGGCACCACCTCGTATGAGGCCGCGAAGTTGGCGTGGAAGGCCTGTCCTGCCTGGATGTCGTTGTCGCTGTTCTCAGAGCTCCACAGATAATGTAGACGGCAGGATGCAGTAAGCCGCGGTCCAATAAACCACGTGGCAGCCCAATAAGGATCAAAGGCATAGACGTTGCTGCCAGGATTGAGGGCCTTGTTCACGTCGTACTTGCCAGTAGGGAATATGGTCTGCAATTCTACCCTATGCACGAATATAGGACCGTGCGCACCCATGACCGGATCCCACTGGAGGTAAGGCCCTACCAGCACATCCCCAAGGCCGGCCCCGTTATCTGGGATGGGCGAGCTATCCATATAGGCCTCCGGTACGATCACATCCAGGCCCCACTTGCCACCCAACAGTATCTGCGTATCAGACTGATAGATCAATTGTGTCAGGCCTACCCAGGCATCAACCTTGGCGTTCGGGACAGGTGGGTCCTTCAGGTCGTCGGAGGTATAATACTGTATGTACTGCGTAAAATACCAGCCAGGGCCAGCAGGCGGTATGCCATCCACAAAGCTGGTAAAGCCGAGATTCACTGGAGGCTGTAGGTAAGACCAGACCTGATGTGGAAGGGCCAATAATATAAGCGCAGATCCAACCAAGACAAGAAACCTTGCTCGTGCCATATGTTCCCCTTTCAAAAAGAAATCCAATACGCCAAAGATTATCAATCCCAAAGAAAAAGGCAATACCTCAAATTAATGTGCAATCGGATTATGTCGATTAGCCAAATGCTCGGAAGCATTGGTTGATGAGGAGGCGACGGGTTCATGCAGATAAGGAGTAGAAGATGTTGGAAAGTGTAAAGGTACCAGCACAGTTTGAGCAGGCCTTCCTAAAGGCCCAGCAATACGTCCAGCAATACTTCTCCACTATCGTCCACAAACCGCAGGAGGCCACTGTGGAGATATCCGGCCAGCGGTACGTACTGGTAAGGGCCGCATCCCTTTCTGTAGATCTATTTGATAGGATGCAGGAAAGGTTCGATCAGATGGGAACCGACCAGGCCAGGGAGGCCACTATGGCCCTGCTATTCGACATGGCCCATACCATTGGCGTGATGGATGCCAGGGCCTTCCACAAGGAGATGGAGGTCAAAGACCCTGTGGATCGTCTTTCTGTAGGCCCTATACATTTTGCCTACACTGGTTGGGCATTTGTGGACATCATGTCGGAGAGCAGGCCCAGTTGCGATGACAACTACCTATTGATCTACGATCACCCATTCTCATTCGAGGCAGACGCATGGATCAAGGCAGGCAGGCGACCTGACTGGCCAGTCTGTATCATGAATGCCGGTTATTCCTCTGGCTGGTGCCAGGAGAGCTTCGGCCTGCCGCTTGTGGCAGTGGAGATCACCTGCAGGGCCAAGGGCGATAATGCCTGCAGGTTTATCATGGCCCCTCCAGACCAGATCAGATCTCAGATCCATCAGTATCTGGACCAACACAAACAGGTGGCCACGCAGGTCAGCACCTACTACGTCCCAGACCTTGACAAGGCCAGGCATACCGAGCAGGCCCTGTATCTTGCACAGATCGAGAATCGCAAGCTGGCTGCCCTTGCGCACCTGACACACAGCTCAGTGATCATCCTGACACCTGCCATGAGGATTGAGTGGACAAATCAGGGCTTCACAAGGCTGACCGGCCTGGAGGCGGAGAAGGTAAAGGGCATGCACCTGGCCGAGCTGGTCGAAAAGGTGCATGCAGATCCAGGATTCATGGAATGGATCAATACACAGATTGGCAACGGTAAGGACCACAGATACCAGACGCAATGGAAAGATACCTCGGGCCGCCAGGTATGGCTTGACTGTGAGGTACAGGCCATACTCGATCAAGATGGCAAGCCAACGAGCATCATCCTCATCCAGACCGACATCACCGAACAGAAACTCGCTGAAAGGCGATATCAACAGATGGCAGCCCAACTTGAGAGCGTAAACAAGGAACTGAAGGAGTTCGCATACGTGGTCTCCCATGACCTGAAGGCCCCGCTACGCGGTATACAGACATTGGCGAGGTGGATCTGTGAGGACTACAAGGAGAAGTTGGACAAGGACGCACAAGAACAATTTGATCTGCTGATCCGGCGTACGGAGTGCATGCAGGCCCTGATAGATGGTATCCTTCAGTACTCACAGGTGACCAAGACCACAGAACCCATCACGATGGTCGACCTGAATGAGCTTTTGGTGGAGGTTGTAGACCTGATCAGCCCTGCAGAGCACATAGAGGTGCGGATCGCGCAGGACCTGCCCACTGTCAGTGCCATAAAGACCAGGCTCTCTCAGGTCTTCCAGAATCTGATCAGCAATGCAATAAAGTACATGGACAAGCCCCAAGGCCTGGTAGAGGTAGGCTGGAAGGACGACGGTCAAGACTGGTCATTCTATGTGAGGGATAATGGTCCTGGGATCGAGCAGAGACACTTCCAACGGATATTCGGTCTTTTCGAGACACTGGCACCAAAGGACAAGACCGACAGTACTGGTATAGGATTGGCATTGGTAAAGAAGATCGTGGAGCAACATGGTGGCAAGGTTTGGGTCGAATCGGAGGTTGGCAAGGGCAGCACCTTCTGGTTTACGCTACCCAAGGTGCCGGTCGCAACTGGTGCCCAGGTGCCAGCCGGCTGTGTATGCACGTAGGCGACCAAAAAGGTCATCCAAGAGGGCCTTGACTATATCGCCTATGCCAGGGTATGTCCGCTCGCTCGGGCCAGCTATGTTGAGGATCCTGATATCCCGTCCTGACAACCAGTCAAGGATCTGATCACATGCATCCGGGATGGTGGGATCGATGACCAGAAGCGGTCTTGCCATGGCAGTACAGGCCTGGATGGTCCATTCGGTCCCTGGGTCTGGGGCACGAGGGTCACTAGGTAAAAGCACCAGTGTGGCATCCGAGTCCCTGACATTCCACTCCGTACGACAAGACCTAGGTATATGCGGTGCCGATGGGCTGCGATCTGTAGGGGTAGGGGTAAGGGGCAGGTCTGCAGGTATAGGACCATCCTCACAGGATCGGTCGGGCGGACACCAACCTGCGCACAGGATGCCTGCAGACATGGCTGACCTCAAGGCCGCCTGATCCACGCCAGTCTGCCCCCCAGTGATTATTAGCCTGAGCTTGAATGCTGTTTCTTGCTTGCCCGGCACGGCATGTCCAGTAAACTCTTTGCGCAGGTGCCCATGCTGACTAACAGGATAGCCATCTTCAGGTTGGTTTCAATCCTGTGTTGCCTACCTTTATGGGACACACAGGCCCAGGACCAAGACACCTCATTTCAACCTGGCCAGATCTGGCTGGATACCTCAGGAGGTCCGATTCAGGCCCATGGGGGAGGCGTACTTGTGGATGGCGGCACGTACTATTGGTATGGCGAGGACCGCACGGATCCTGCACAGACGGTGGTAAGCTGCTATAGCTCCAAGGACCTGCACCACTGGACACACCAAGGCAAGGTCTATTCGCCCAACGACCTGCCGCAGGAGCTGCGCGCCAGGTGTTTCATCGAAAGACCAAAGGTTATATACAACCGCAAGACCAATAGGTACGTCCTATGGGCCCACCTGGAACAGCCTGGCTACCACTTCTCTAAGGCCCTGGTGGCCACATCCACCAGTCCAACGGGCCCATTCAGGTTCGAGCGGGCCTTCAGACCTATTAGCGAGGATGTCGGCTTTAAGGACGACGATCCAGATCAACAAAAGGCCCTTGGCGGCACATTCAGGGACATGAATCTATTCGTAGACGACGATGAGAAGGCCTATGTATTCTATGCATCGGAGGGGAATTGGACCATGTACGTGGTCCAATTGGACGATACATACACCGCCCCACAGATCCCTCAAGAACAGGGGAAGACCTGGGCCAGGATACTTGTAGGCAGGTTGCGTGAGGCACCTGCCCCATTCAAATACAAGGGCAGGTACTACCTGATCACGTCAGGCTGCACAGGCTGGAGCCCAAATGCCGCTGATTGGGCTGTGGCAGACAACATACTTGGCCCTTATGAAAGCCGTGGCAACCCCTGTCATGGGCCTGAGGCGGCATTGACCTTTCGCAGTCAATCTACTTATGTCCTGCCATTGCCCAATATGCCAGGCTGTTTTGTATTCATGGCAGACAGATGGAATCCAAGGCGGCTGCAGGACTCTGCCTATATTTGGCTGCCGCTGCTCATACATGATGATGGTACGGTAGCAATCGTCTGGCATGACAACTGGGATCTATCGGTCTTTGAAAGGTTGGAGAGGTGATGTCTTATGCTTAGGGGCTTACCTGTCAGATGTTTATCGCTTCTTACGATCCTGACTACGGCAGGATTGGTACTTGCCCAACCCCAAGACCAGCCCTTTGATGTCAATATCGTTGTAGATGCATCACGTCCCATAGGTCCATTGAGGAGGATCTGGCGGTTCTTTGGGGCAGATGAACCCAACTATGGATACATGAAGTACGGCAGGAGGCTGTTGGCAGCCCTCGGCCAATTGGCATCCCATCAGGTATTCTTTAGGGCCCACAACCTACTTACCAGCGGAGACGGCACGCCGGCATTGAAATGGGGCTCTACGAACGCCTACCGCGAGGATGAAAAGGGCAATCCTATCTATGATTGGACGATCCTGGACCGCATATTCGATACATACATGGACCTTGGCATAAGGCCATATGTGGAGATAGGCTTTATGCCAAGGGATCTGTCGATAAGACCTGAGCCATATCAACACAGCTGGACCCCTGCAGCCAGGTACGATCAGATCTATACCGGCTGGGCCTATCCACCTAAGGACTACAACCGCTGGGCAGAATTGGTATATCAATGGGTCCAACACTGCATCTCTAGATATGGCAGCCAGGAGGTGGAGAACTGGTATTGGCAGGTATGGAATGAGGCAAATATCGGGTATTGGCAGGGGACCGTAGATGAGTTCCTCAAGCTCCATGACTACGCCATAGATGCGGTCCGCCGTGCCCTGCCAAGGGCCAAGGTAGGCGGCCCTGATTGCGCAGGCAGTGGTGGCAATTTCATGAGACGTTTCTTGGAGCATTGCCTGGATGGCACCAGCTATGCAACAGGTACCAAGGGCACGCCATTGGACTTTGTCTCTTTTCATGCAAAGGGTGCACCCACATACGTAGAAGGCCATGTGCGGATGGGCATCTCTGCCCAACTACGAACCATAGAGGATGGGTTCAAGATCATCACGTCCTATCCTCAACTAAAGGGCATCCCTGTGGTCATAGGCGAGTGTGACCCTGAGGGGTGCGCGGCCTGCCAAGGTCCACAATTGGCATATCGCAACGGCACTATGTACCCATGCTATACCGCCGCCAGCTTTGCCAGGATCCACGACCTGGCAGACCTGTATGGCGTCAACCTTGACGGTGCGCTGACGTGGGCATTCGAGTTTGAGGACCAGCCCTACTTTGCCGGATTCCGTTCCCTTGCCACCAATGGCATAGAAAAGCCGGTCTTCAACATCTTCAGGATGTTCAGTATGATGTCTGGTCAACGACTGGCTGTCGAAAGCGACCACCAGGTCCCGCTAGAGGTGGTACTGAAGGATGGTATCCGCAACAGTCCAGACGTATCTGCCCTGGCCAGCATAGGGGATTCGCGGATGTGGATCCTGGTCTGGCATTACCATGATGATGACCTGCCTGGACCATCTGCCCAGGTAAAGGTCGAGGTCAAGGGATTGCCGATCAAGCATGCCCAGGGCCATCTTGAACACTATCGCATCGACCAGCAGCACAGCAATCCGTATGCAGCCTGGGTAAGGATGGGTAGACCCCAGGCGCCGACCGAGGAACAATACGATCAGCTGATACAGGCAAGCAGGCTTGCATTATTGGCCCCGCCATGCAATATAGGGATCGCTGAAGGCAGGGCAAGTATCGGTTTTGAATTCCCAAGACAGGCTGTGTCTTTACTGGTATTGAACTGGTAGGCATGACAATAGAAAGGAGCAGTCAACATGGATAGTGCTAGGATCCTCAGGCCTTGTGTGCTCATATCGCTAGGGTATGCCTTTCTTATGCGAGTTGGCATTGCACAGGAGCCCAATGCAGTACCAGATTGGGCCAATCCGCGATTGACCGGTGTCAATAACCTACCACCACATGCCACCATGGTCATATGCCCCGACATCCAGACCGCAATGCGTATCGAATATGCCG
Source organism: Sedimentisphaerales bacterium (assembly GCA_029907605.1). Lineage (GTDB taxonomy): Bacteria > Planctomycetota > Phycisphaerae > Sedimentisphaerales > Anaerobacaceae > DTPU01. Next base: position 2,284 of record JARYLO010000026.1, on the reverse strand, counting down.
CAAATGACCAGAGGGTAAGGTCTCCCTTCTACAGGTCGCTAAATGGCAGCTGGAGATACCACTATGCCAAGAATCACACGCAAAGGCTGACAGATTTCTGGCAGGTAGACTACAACGACCGCGATTGGCAGACGATCCCGGTCCCTTCAAATGTGGAGATCCATGGTTATGGCGTGCCGATATATGTCAACGTGCAGTATCCATGGGCCAGACCCTGGAGGCCACCTTATGTGCCTGAGGATGACCAGAACAATACCATCAACTACTATAGACGCACGTTCGAGCTGCCCAAGGCATGGATAGGCAGAAGGGTCTTGATCACATTTGATGGTGTCAACTCCTTCTTCTATCTATGGATCAATGGAAAGAAGGTCGGGATGGGCAAGGATAGCCGCACACCTGTAGAGTTTGATATCACCGAATATGTCAATCCTGGCACAAATCTCATTGCAGTAGAGAACATGCGATGGTGCGACGGGTCTTATCTGGAGGATCAGGACTTCTGGAGGCTCAGTGGCATATTCAGGGATGTATATATCTGGTCTCCACCGCGGCTGCATATCCGAGATCTTGAGGTGAAGACCAACCTAGATCCTGACTATAGGGACGCAGAGCTCTACCTAGGCCTCGATCTACAGAATGCGGATGGCAATGAGGCACTGGCCTCCATTGAGGCCAGATTGCTGAGCCCAAGCGGTAAGCTTGTGGCCGCCCCGACCATGAAGATCACTGTGCCTGCTGGTGGGAATTATCAGGCGTCCATCTCTACATACGTGACCAATCCCCTCAAATGGACCGCTGAGACACCAAACCTGTACAAGCTCCTTTTGATATTGAAGGACCAGGAGGGGCGTACCCTCGAGGTCATACCTGTCAACGTCGGGTTCAGGGAGGTGGAGATAAAGGGTGGACATCTGCTGATAAATGGCCAGAAGGTATTGTTCAAAGGGGTGAATAGACACGAGATAGATCCGGACAGGGGCCAGGCCATTACCGTAGATGGGATGATTAGGGATATCGTCCTGATGAAGCAATTCAACATAAACGCCGTGCGGACAAGCCACTATCCCAATCACCCTGCCTGGTACGACCTGTGTGATAAGTTCGGGATATATCTGATCGATGAGGCCAACATAGAAAGCCATGGCATGGGCTATGGGGAGAGGTCTTTGGCAAAGAATCCTGAATGGCTGGATGCCCACCTTGACCGCACTATAAGGATGGTCGAACGAGACAAGAATCATCCTTCTGTAGTGATCTGGTCGCTGGGCAATGAGGCAGGCGATGGCCCCAACTTCGAGGCAACATCCGCATGGATACATAAGAGGGACCCAAGTCGGCCTGTCCACTATGAGCGGGCAGAGGGCAGACCCCATACAGACATAGTCTGCCCAATGTATCCCCACCCCTCTGCCCTCGAGAGGTATGCCTCACAACAGCAGAACAGGCCTTATATCATGTGCGAATACTCCCATGCCATGGGCAACAGCAATGGGAATATGTGGCTATACTGGCAACACATCTATTCAAAGCCATACCTGCAAGGTGGCTTCATTTGGGACTGGGTTGACCAGGCACTCAGACAACATATTGGACGGAAGGGCGACCTCTTCGTGCCGGTCAAGGAGGGACAGCCCTATTACTGGGCCTTTGGTGGGGACTTCGGCCCAAAAGGTACGCCTAGCGACCAGAACTTCTGCTGCAATGGCCTTGTAACACCTGACCGCAAACCCCATCCAGGTCTTTTCGAGGTAAAGCACATATACCAGTACATCCATTGTAAACCCGTGGATCTTGCAAGGCCCACCATTGAGGTCAAGAACTGGTTTGACTTCTTGAATCTCAGGGACGTGGTAGATCTTTACTGGTCCGTGACTGCAGAGGGACGCGTCCTGCAAAAGGGCAGGCTCCCTGGCCCAGACCTGGCACCGAGGGCGACAACAGAGATCACCATACCTGTCAAGCCCATAAAGGTCAGGCCTGGTGTAGAGTACTTCCTGGACCTGAGCTTCAGGCTCAAGTCAGATACCGCATGGGCCAAGAAGGGCCACGAGGTGGCCTGGGATCAGTTCAAACTGCCTGACTATGCGGCACCTGCCGGATTGGACGTCTCATCCATGCCTGACCTGGAGGTGACCGACTCTGAAGAACAGATCCTCATCAAGGGCAGCAACTTTACCATCCTATTCAATAAGAAAGATGGGACCCTGGCATCCTGGCAGTACAAGAAGACTGAGCTCATCCAAGGGCAATTGCGGCCAGACTTCTGGCGGGCCCCGACAGA
>JARYLO010000025.1 GCA_029907605.1 Sedimentisphaerales bacterium | reverse complement strand
TGCCAACATCGCCCAGGTCATAACAAGGTTTGTTGACTTTGTGATGGCCAGGACCGGCACGAGCTCCATCTCTGTCAACCGCAATGTCAGGCACCTGCCCGAACCTGTAGTGCTACATTCGGAGTGTACCCACACCATGATCTCCCAGCAGGATTATGAGAGATTCCTCTTGGAGTACGATATAAGATGGGCCAGCAGATACAAGGCATTTGGAGTCCACTATTGTGGCCCTGACCCACACCGTCACATCCAGGCATATGCCAAGATACCTGGCCTCTATTTCATGGATGTTGGTGCTGGCGGCGACGTACGGCTTATACGTAGGCACCTGCCGCATACGTTCCTGAATGTCCGCCTGGATCCAGTCAAGCTGCGGGACCAGACGCCTGAGCAGATCCGCCAGCACATACTGGACCTGGCCAAGGCCTCAGGCAAACCATCGCTAACCGGCATCTGCTGCATAAACATGGACCAGACGGTCAGCGACCAGCAGATTACTGCAATCCTGCAGACTGCCACTGAATTGCGGCAGAGCTGCCAGTTGCAGGAGGCCAACTGAGATGTTCGGCCTATCCTTGCTGGATATACTTGTCATCATCCTCTACTTCTGCGTGGTCATAGGGATTGGGCTCTGGGCCTCGCGGAGGATCCGCGATACCGAGGACTACTTCCTGGCAGGCCGCAGGTTCGGCAAGTTCATCCAGACATTTGCTGCATTCGGTCAGGCCACGTCCGTAGACAATGCCGTAGGCGTGACCACAACCACCTACACCAATGGGATTGCAGGTGTATGGAGCTCCCTGGTTTACCTGGCCGCAACGCCCATGTACTGGCTAGTCATGCCCTGGATGCGACGCCTGAGGGTCCTGACCTTGGGTGATTTCTTCGAGCAGCGGTACGGCTCAAAGTGTATGGCCGGGGTGTATGCCATGATAGGCACTATCTGCATGATGACCATCATCTCTGTTGGCTTTGCTGCCATGACAAAGACAGTTATGGCATTGACCCCTAGGCCCCTAGAGGCCTTGACAGAGGCAGAACGGTCAGAGCTGGCACGTGCGAAGGTGTTGGATCAGCTTCTTGCAATGGACTACGCCACCCTTACAGACCAGCAGAAGGCACAGTTGCAAGAGCTTATCCGCCAAAATCCCAGGAAGCTCTTCTCTTATGTCCGCCAGGACGTACTGATATGGTTAGTATGCGTAGTAGTCTTGATATATGCCATAGCAGGTGGGCTAGAGGCCGCATTCCTGACAGATGCGATACAAGGGGTGTTCATAATCATATTGTCTATCCTCTTATTCCCATTTGCATGGGCAAAGATCAACCGCTTATACGGCGGCCGCGGACCATTGGATGCCTGGGCCATGGTACATGCCAGGCTGCCTGAATACTTCTTCGACCTATTCGGTTCGCCTGCTGCCCAAGACTTCACCTGGTACTACATAGCAGCATTGACCCTCATGGTAACCATCAATGTGGTGGTCCAGCCAAACTCGTTGGTGGCAACTGCATCTGCAAAGGGCGAATACGAATGCAGATTCGGGTTTGTGGCTGGAAGTTATATCAAGAGGGCATGTACAGTACTGTGGGGATTGCTGGCACTGTTTGCTGTGGTCTTATATCAAGACCAGGTCCACGATCCAGATCTTGTATGGGGATACGCCACACTGGACCTGCTAGGCCCTGTGGGGATAGGGCTGGTAGGCCTGATGATGGCCTGTCTGATGGCCGCATTGATGAGTACTGCGGACTGCCTCATGATCACTGGCGCTGGACTACTGACGCACAATATCTATAGGCCCATATTCCCGAACCAGCCAGATGCCCACTATGTCAAGGTCGGCAGGATCTGTGGGGCAGTAGTGATCATCGGCGGTGCACTGATTGCAACACAGTTCGATACGATCCTCCAACAGCTCAAGCTTTGGTGGGAGCTGAATGTCACGGTGGCTGCGAGCTTCTGGCTGGGCATGAAGTGGAGGAGGGCCAACAAGGTAGGTGCATGGTGCTCGATACTGGCCAGCTCCATCCTGTTCTTCGGCCTGTCGGCACTGCTACCTGCCTTTATACCCAGCCTGCAGACCAACCCAGCACTCCTGAAGTGTACCAAGCCGCTGGCCATCAGCCGTACATACAAGGCAAGTCAGATGGATGTAGAGCAGCGAAATGGCCAGATACAATTATGGCAGGCCCTGCCAGAAGCACAAAGACAAGCCGTCCCCAAGCCAGGGCCTCTTGAGGTTGGCAAGGCCTACACCAAGACCTTCCAACAGCCTGGAAGGTCCATATTCTGGACCAAGGGCATCAAATACGACAACCAAAGCAGACAGTACGGCAGCGGGATGTTGAACCTGGAGCTTGTACTCTTGGACCATCTGGGCATCGACCTGCAGTCAAACCCCTATGCGCTGAACGAGACCCTTCGGATCCTGATCAGGACCGTTGCCCCATTCCTGATCCTGGTCTTGGTTTCCTTGATTACAAGGCCAGACGACAAGGACATGCTGGACAGATTCTATACAAAGATGCGGACGGCAGTCTCGCCCAATCGGCAGGCCGATGCCATCCAAGTGGCCCAGGCCCTGGAGGGAAAGGCCATAGGAGTTCGGCAGAAGTTGTTCCGAAACTCCTCATGGGAGTTCCATAGGTGGACCCGCACCGACGCATGGGGATTTGCCATCTCGTTTCTGGTCGCCATAGCGATCATTACCCTGTTGGCGGCAGTGCTCAGGATCGGGAGATGACGGGCCATACCAGAACGGAAAACCGGCAAACAAGAGACTTGGCGTAGGAGTCTTGGCCTTGTATAGTATGGCCCCTTGGGGTCTATTGAATGACAGGAACGGATATGAGGAATCTTGATGACAAGGTGACGTTCGGCGTCATAATAGGCACGCGGGGCTTCTTCAACCCCCAACTGGCAAGTGAAGGACGCAGGCAGGTCCTGTCCCTGCTCAAGCGACTTGGATATGGGTATGTGATATTGCCTGAGGATGCCACGGGCCACGGTGCTGTGGAGACCTATGCCCACGCCAAGAGGTGCGCTGAGTTGTTCGACAAGCATCGCCGGCAGATCGACGGCATACTGGTGATACTGCCCAACTTCGGCGATGAACTGGGTCTCGTCCAGACCTTGGAGATGGCCAGACTAGATGTACCGGTCTTGGTCCAGGCCAGCAATGACAGGCTTGACCAGGTAGGGGTCCATCAGAGGCGGGATGCGTTCTGCGGCAAGATCTCTGTTTGCAACAACCTCTACCAATACGGCATCCCATTCACCGACACCAGCCAGCACACCTGCGACATAGAAAGCGAGCAATTCGCACAAGACCTGGCCTTCTTCGCTGGTGTCTGCAGGGTAGTCAGGGGCCTGCGTCATGCCAGGATTGGGGCTATCGGTGCACGGCCTGCCCCATTCCAGACGGTCAGATATAGCGAGAAGCTCCTACAGGATAGCGGCATCACCGTCATTACGGTTGACCTATCCGAGATACTTGCCAGGGCCCAGATGTTGGACGATAGCGCACAGGCAGTCAGGCAAAAGATAGAACAGATAAAGGCCTACGGCCAGATCCCCCCAGAGGTCTTGCCAGACCAGATCTCCAGACAGGCAAGGCTCTCTGTGGCCATAGAGCAGTGGATGGCAGAGAACGAATGTGTGGCAAGTGCGATCAAGTGCTGGACCTCTGTACAGCATAACTTTGGCTGCGCTACGTGCCTTTCCATGAGCCTCATGGGCCAGCAACACATGCCAAGTGCATGTGAGGTGGATGTAACAGGTGCGGTCTCCATGTATGCACTGCTATTGGCCTCTGGCCAGGCCCCTGGATTCTTGGACTGGAACAACAACTATGGCGATCAGGAGGATAAGTGTGTATGCACACATTGCAGTAGCCTGCCAAGGGAGTTCGTAGGCAGGCAGATCGAGATATCCCCGCTCGACCTGCTTGGGGAGACCCTTGGTAGGGACAGGTGCTTTGGCGCGATAAAGGGACATGTCGCACCTGGAGATATGACGTTTTTTAGGATCTCTACCGACGACAGGCTTGGCAGGATCAAGGCATACCTTGGCCAGGGCCAGTTCACAGACGACCCATTCGACATGGACGGGGGCATAGCCGTATGCAAGGTAGATAGGCTCAGGGAGCTGATGGGCTTTATATGCCAGAATGGGTTCGAACACCACGTGGCCATGGCCAGGGGTCGATGTGCAGATATCCTGGAAGAGGCGGTGACCAAGTACCTGGATTGGGACCTGTACAGGCATAGCTAGTTTTGCCATGGGATCGGTGGCCCTCAGCGATAGGCAATTAAGGATCAAGTCCATCCAGTATCGGCTGAAGATCCTCAAGTACATAAAGATGGCCAACGCCGGCCATACCGGTGGGAGCCTTTCCTGCATTGACATCCTGAACGTATTGTACAACCGTATCCTGCGGGTCAGTCCACAGACCTTCGGCCATCCAGATCGGGATCGTTACATCCAGAGCAAGGGGCATTCGGTGGAGGCCTTGTATGTGGTACTGGCGGACAGGGGATTCTTCGGTGAATCCGAACTCGAAACACTTTGCAGGTATATGTCCCGCCTTGCCGGCCATCCTACCAGAAAGGTCCCAGGCATAGAGCACAACACCGGTGCCTTGGGCCATGGGCTTGCGTTCGCCGTCGGTGTGGCCCTGACAGGCAAGAAGGATGGAAGGGCCTATCGAGTCTTCGTGCTTTTAGGCGATGGCGAGCTGGACGAGGGCTCCAATTGGGAGGCAATGATGGCGGCAAGCCATTACGGTCTGGACAACCTGATCGCCATCGTAGATCGCAACATGCTGCAGATAACAGGCCCTACCGAACAGGTCTGCAGGCTCGAGCCGCTCGCGGACAAGCTGGCCGCCTTCGGCTGGTCCGTAAGGATCGCAGACGGCCATGACATACCTGCATTGACAGATGTCCTGTCCGCAGTGCCATTCGAGCCTGGCCGGCCAAGTGCGATCATCGCCCGCACCACAAAGGGAAAGGGTGTCAGTTTCATGGAGTATGACCCAAGCTGGCATCATGGCGTACCTGATAACCAACAATACGAGATTGCGCAGCAGCAGTTGGAACAGCTACTACGGGAGGCAGGCGGTGGGCAATGATCTAGGTGGAGGTGCGGGCAAGGCCAATCTGGAGGTCTTTGCACAGACCCTCCTATCCATGGCCTTGCAGAACAAGGACGTGCTGGTAGTAACCAGCGACTCTCGCGGTTCAGGTCATTTAAAGGGCTTTGCAGCAAGGCTGCCCGACCAGATCGTCGAGGTAGGCGTGGCTGAACAGGACCTGGTGGCCATAGCCGCTGGGCTGGCATCTACGGGCAAGATCGTATATGCAGTCTCCCCTGCATGCTTCCTCACTGCCCGTGCACTCGAGCAGATCAAGAACGATGTGTGCTATTCCGACTGGCCGGTAAGGCTGGTAGGGATCTCTGCAGGCGTAAGCTACGGACCATTGGGGTCCACGCACCATTCGTTGCATGACATTGCAGCCCTTAGGGCCATAAACAACTGCATGATCATCGTTCCGGCAGACAATCTGGAGACAGAAATGGCCGTAAGGGCCGCTGCCGGTCTACAACACCCAGTCTATATCAGGTTCGGCAAGAGGCCCATGCCGCATCTGCACAGGCCTGGCACCCAGTTTGAGATAGGAAAAGCGATCTGGGTCATGCGGGGCAGCGACATTGCGTTTGTTGCAACAGGTGAGGTCGTGGCCCAGGCAGTGGATGCAGCAAGGACCCTCAAGGCGCAAGGCATCGAATCGACGGTCGTAAGCATGCACACGATTAGGCCCTTGGATACACAGGCCTTGCTGGCTGCAGCCAGCTCTTGCAAGGCCATGATTACGGTCGAGGAGCACAGTATAGCCGGTGGGCTTGGCGAGGCATGCGCGGCTGTATTGATGCAGTCAGGAATCCACATGCCATTTAGGATCATGGGCCTACCAGATGAGGAGACTGTAGTAGGCAGCCAATTGGAGATCTTCGAGCACTACGGCCTTTCAGGCCCGAGGCTTGCACAGACCGCCCTGGAACTACTGAATGGTAGGGGCTAGGCATGAGCGAACCTTATATATTGGCCATCGATCAGGGCACTAGTGGCACAAAGGCGGTAATCTTTGACCGCAATGGTGCCATCTTATCAAAGGCCAACACGCCACTTTCCTGCATATACCCATCTGCCGGTTGGGTAGAGCAGGATCCCGAGCAGATATACGCCAATGTCATAGATGCGGTCAGGGCATGTACACAGCGATTCCAATTCCAGTCAGGCGACCTGAGGCAGATTACGTGCTGCGGCATATCAAATCAGAGGGAGACATTCCTGCTTTGGGACCAGGGTGGCAGGCCCTTGTACAATGCGATTGTCTGGCAGTGCAAAAGGTCTGTAGGGATATGCAATAGGCTCAAGGGCACCGGTATCGAAGAGCAGGTCCATCGCAGCACCGGCCTTATCATAGACCCATACTTCTCCGGCACAAAATTGGTCTGGCTCTGCGAGAACGACCGAGAGGTCCATCAGGCCATCAAGGCCGGCCAAGCAATCTTCGGTACCGTAGATACCTGGCTCCTTTACAGGCTCACTGGTGGCAAATGCCTGCTGACCGACCATACGAATGCAAGCAGGACCCTGCTATTCAATATAGATACATTGAATTGGGATGAGGCGATCATAGAGGGACTCGGGCTCAAAGGTATTGTATTACCGAGGCCAGTGCCATCTGCATATCATTTCGGAACAACCGATCTTGAGGGCATCCTGCCCCAACCTATCCCGATCACCGCCGTGATCGGAGATTCGCATGCAGCCGCATTCGGCGAGTGTTGCTTCGGACCAGGCATGGCCAAGGCAACTCTAGGTACAGGCTGCTCTATACTCCTGAATACAGGCAACAAGCGGATGGATTCCAGGCATGGTATGGTCTCGACCATATGCTGGAGCATTCCAGATAGGGTCAATTATGCCCTCGAGGGGATCATCGTATCCTGTGGCTCCACGATCCAGTGGATGAGGGATCAGCTTGGCATGTTTGCAGAAAGTGCACAGACCGAGGCCATGGCCCACAGCATCCCCAGCACCGATGGGGTCTACCTGATACCGGCATTCAGCGGCCTTGGTGCACCACACTGGCAGATGGACATGAGGGCAGCGATACTGGGTATGACCCTTGGTACCAAGAAGGAACATCTTGTCAGGGCAGCACTGGAATCTATCGCCTACCAGATAAAGGACGTTATAGCCGCCATGGAAAAGGACAGTGGCATAGCCTTACAGCAATTGCGCGTAGATGGCGGGATAAGCACGAACAGGTTCGTGATGCAATTCCTTGCAAACCTGCTGGGCAACGAGGTGGTCAACATCGGTATCCAGGATGTATCTGCCCTAGGCGCGGCATACCTCGCAGGCCTGCAGGCAGGCATATATACAGACCTACAACAGATCGCCTCGCTGCCCACCCAGGCAAGGGCCTTCCATCCAGGGCCCAAAGAAGATCAAATGCGTGCAGCCAGATCTCACCACGGCTGGCTAGAGGCAATAAGGCTTCTGACTGGGAATAAATAGGAGCAAGCAAGATGAGGCCCACAAGGATCATGGCAATCGGCTGGTTATTGATCTCTGTGGCCAGCGGGGCACAGATATGGGTGTCCCCGCAGGGCTCAGATGCAAATCCAGGCACGCAGGATCGGCCCATGGCTACACTGCATATGGCGCTCCGGAAGGCCAGGGAGATGCGAAGGCTCAAGGATCCTGCGGTAAAGGAGGGCATATACATCCACCTAGACGGGGGAAGATACCAGCTCTATGAGCCCGTATTAATCAGGCCTGAAGACTCCGGGACCAAGGCAAGTCCAACCGTGATCAGGGCAACAGAAGGCCAGCACCCGGTCCTCAGCGGCGGCCTGGTCCTGACAGGCTGGCAGAGACTCGACGTACCTGTCCCAGGCCTGCCTGAACGTGCAGAAAGCAATATATGGGTGACAGATGCACCCAGGATAGCTGGCCGGATATTGGAATTCAGGCAGATGTGGGTCGATAACCGCAAGGCCGTATGTGCAAGTACCTTCGACGATGGCTGGCTTGATAGGATACTTGCCATAGACCGCAGGCAACAGTGCCTCTGGATCCCCAGACCCCAGCAGCTCCCACACGATATGGACGGTGTAGAACTGGTATTGCATCAATGCTGGGCCATAGCGATCCTGAGGGTCAAATCGATTGAGCCGGATGGATCTAGTGCAAAGGTGACGTTCTGGCAGCCTGAGTCCAGGATCCAATTCGAGCACCCCTGGCCGCCGCCGATAGTGGATCCCAACAGGCCTGAAAGGAATTCTGCCTTCTGGTTGGCCAACTCTATAGAATTCCTGGATAGGCCAGGAGAGTGGTACCAGGATCTTAGGACAGGAAAGGTCTACTACTGGCCAAGGGATGGCGAAGACATGACCTGCTGTAAGGTGATCGTGCCTGCCTTGGAGACACTGGTGTCCATAGAAGGCACGCTCGATAGGCCAGTCTCATATATACAATTCGAGAATATCGGATTTGCACATACCACATGGCTGCGGCCATCTCGTGCAGGCCATGTGCCACTCCAGGCTGGGATGTACATCCTGGACGCATACAAGTTGCAGATACCAGGCACGCCTGATAAGTCATACCTGGAGAATCAGGCCTGGATCGGCCGCCAACCTGCCGCAGTTGAGGTCCGGTGTGCGGAAAACCTCCGATTCCATCGCTGCAGCTTCGAGCACCTGGCTGCAACGGGCCTGGACCTTGTACGTGGCACGCACCATAATCTGGTCCAGGGATGTATCTTTTCCGATATCGGCGGCACGGCCATACAGGTAGGGTTCTTTGGCGATGCGGCATTCGAAGCACACCTGCCATACAACCCTACTGACAAGAGGGAACTGTGCAGGTATGAACGGATAGAGAACAACCTGATCACTGATTGCACCAATGAGGACTGGGGCTGTGTAGGCATCAGTGTCGGCTATGCCCACGATATCACGATCGCCCACAATGAACTTAGCGACCTCAACTATTCTGGTATATGCGTCGGCTGGGGCTGGACGAGGACCAGGTCCTGCATGAAGGACAACAAGGTGATCGCCAACCACATCCACCACTTTGCAAAGAACATGTACGATGTGGGCGGGATCTATACACTGTCCTGCCAGCCTGGCACGGTCATCGCGGAGAACTCCATACATGACCTGCAAAGGGCCCCCTACGCGCATGACCCAAACCACTACCAGTACATCTACCTTGATGAGAACTCCTCTTATATCAAGGTCATCAACAACTGGACCGAGCAGGCCAAGTTCTTCTCCAATACGCCCGGTCCAGGGAATATATGGAGGAACAACGGCCCGCAGGTCTCAGAGCGCATAAGGCAACAGGCAGGGCTCGAGCCCCGATTTCGTGATCTGCTGGAATACGTCCAGACCGCCAGAGCCTATGCACGATAACCTTGCTAGCTTCTTGGGGGCCTCTCTAGATCGCCAGGTCTGGTTGGCCTGCCCGCCGGTGGATATCGCCACTGATGGTACGGATGTCCTTGTGACCATTCCTTTTCGCAGGGTTGGGAACAATGATCAGCCAGTCCTCCATTACAGGCTTAGGATCAGGGCCTATGGCCCTGAGGTGATCAGGCTTGCGATCGGACCTGAGGATGGACAGATCCGCCATTCCCCTATGCTGCAGTTGGATCCAGGCCTTGTACCTGAATCCCTGTCGGTAGTCAGGTCTGCCGAAAGATGGGTCGTAGTAGACACCATGGGTAAGGCCCGGGTTCAATTCAGCCTTGCTGCCCACCCCACAGAGCATTGGAGCGACCTGATCCCAACGCCTAAGCCAGAGTTGGAGATGTCGATACTCCCTAATGGGCAGACGGCCGTAGAACTGGACGCATACGACCAATTCACCCCAGGTCAATACGATGCGTTGGGCCTGGGTATAGTATTGGAAAACGGGAGACCCCAGGCATTCACCTTCTCCCTGCACGCACTGCCAAACGAGTGCTTTGCAGGTACTGGAGAGCGGTTCGGCAAGCTAGATCTCTCTGGCAGGACGATCCGCTTGCTCAACCAAGACGCACACGGCGTCAACAGCCCGCGTTGTTACAAGAACGTACCTTTCTTTATCTCCAGTAGGTGCTATGGCGTATTCATCCACACCTCCTATCCTACAAGGATCTCATTCTGCGATTATTCGACAAAGGCGGTCCAGGCATTAGTGGAAGGGCCTGGCCTAGACGTATTCTTCATCGCCTCAAGGGATCCGGGGCATGTGATACATCGCTACAGGCAACTGACCGGTTTTCCCCCAGTACCGCCGCTGTGGAGCTTCGGGGTGTGGATGAGCAGGATGAGCTATTTCAGTGCAGACGAGGTCAGGCAGGTCTGCAGGCGGCTGCGGGCCGAGGGCTGGCCAGCGGATGTCATCCACATAGACACTGGCTGGTTCAAGACCAATTGGATCTGCGATTGGAAGTTTGCCCCAGACAGATTCCCAGATCCAGCCGGATTCCTGGCAGGCCTAAGGTCCATGGGTTTTAGGGTCAGCCTATGGCAGTTGCCTTATGTCTCTGCAAAGGCATCCCAATATGTACAGGCGGTCAGGTCTGGTTACATAGCCAGACCAAAGACCGATGCCCACGATGGCCAATCCAGCTTCAGCGTCAAGGACTATGCCGGCACCATAGACCTGACCAATCCGGCTGCCGTGGAATGGTACAAGCAACTCCTGAAGGAGCTGCTCGAGAAGGGGGCATCCTGCATAAAGGCAGACTTCGGCGAGGAGATCCACATGGATGCCTCGTACCACTTGATGTCCGCCGAAGAGTTACGCAATCTTTATGCCCTGCTCTACCAGCAGGCAGTCTTCGATGTCACCAAGCATGTCACTGGTGAGGGTATCATCTGGGCCAGGGCAGGCTGGGCAGGATGTCAAAGGTATCCTGTGCACTGGGCAGGTGATGCTGCCTGCACCTGGGATGGGATGGCAGGTACACTTAGGGGCGGGCTCCATCTGGGGCTTTCAGGGTTTGGCTTCTGGAGCCATGATATACCTGGTTTCCATGGCGTGCCCGATTTCATGAATTCAGTGATCCCTGATCGCCTATATGTCCGCTGGGCACAATTCGGTGTATTCACCTCGCATATGCGGTACCACGGCACGTCCAGGCGGGAACCATATCACTATCCCAAGGTCGCACCCATCGTCCGCAGATGGCTCCGCCTGCGCTATGCCTTGATACCTTACATCCTGGAACAGGCAAGGCAGGTCGCCGAGTCTGGCTATCCCATGTTAAGGGCCTTGGTCTTCCACCATTGCGATGATCCTGTGTGCTGGCACATCGACGATCAATACTATCTTGGAGGCGACATCCTAGTGGCCCCCATAATGAATGATCGAGATAGGCGGAACGTCTATCTGCCATCAGGCAGGTGGGTCAACCTCTTTGATGGCAGGATCCAACAGGGCCCTACCTTGTTGATGGACCTCCATTGCCCACTAGATCTCATGCCTGTTTGGGTCAGGTTTGGGGCCCAGATCCCCGTATATCCCCAGCCCGTCCAGCACACTGGCCAGATGGATCTATCCAAGGCCATCAGGATCAGATTCGACGACACGTACAATGGGATAACCAACTCACCACTGGGCAGGATCTGGAATGCATGATCCCTGCATGGAAGGACAATTGGTCCCAGACAAGACAGCACTACCTGGATTGGTGGTCTGGCAAGGGGCTGGTGATAAGCATGTGGGGATATATCCCACAAGGCGGCGAGCCGCACGAGCCTGTCCAGCCGCCCCCTGCTGCTAAGGATCTGGAGCAGTATTGGTTCGACCCTCAATGGCGGGCCCTGCATATCCACTACCAGCTAGCGCATAGCTGCATGGGTGCTGATATCCTCCCTGTGGCTGATACAAACCTCGGCCCAGGTTCGCTCGCCGCAATACTCGGGGCAGAGCTCCAGGCAGGCGAGGACACGATATGGATAAGGCTCAGACCGGACACATCCGACCAGATATTCTTCGATCAAGACAACAAATGGTGGCTACTGCACCTGGAATTGCTTAGGGCCTGTCGCAGGCTATCGGAAGGGAGGTACTTCGTGGGCATGCCAGATCTCTGCGAGGGGCTCGACGTACTGGTGGGCTTGCGTGGGGCGGAACAGGTCTTCCTGGACATGGTGGAAAGACCAGCGGTCGTCCAGTCCCAACTGGATCAGATACATCGGATCTATCTGGATGTATTCGACCGCATATATGAGATCATCTCGGTAGATGGGGAGATGGCATTTTGTTATTTCTCGATCTGGGGCCCAGGGAAGGTTGCAAAGCTCCAATGCGACGTATCTGCCATGATCTCGCCTGCAGACTTCAGGCGATTTGCCTTGCCTTACTTGCGTATGCAATGTCAGGCCATCAACTACACACTTTACCATCTTGACGGTATCGATGCCATCAGGCATCTGGATCCGCTGCTGGAGATCGAACAGCTCAAGGCAATCCAATGGACCCCAGGTGCAGGCCAACCACAAGGAGGCGATCCATGCTGGTATGGGCTTTATAGGAGGATCCGCAATGCCGGCAAGTCGGTCATGGCTAGCTGGGTACAGATTGCAGAGCTGGAGCCATTGTTGGATGCAGTTGGACCTGAAGGCCTAGCTGTGCTGATGGACTTCCAATCGGAAAGGGATATCGAGCAGGCCGCAAGGATCGCAGGGCGCTATCGCTAGGGCACTAGTTGAAAGAATAGATATAGACAAACCATGATACACCCCAAGATGGCCCAGCCCACAAGTCCTCTCCTACCAAGTCCAGGATTCTGGGCATAGGCCTGCCTCAACGAAGGCAGGGCCGTCTCCGTCTGGCTGTGGCCAGTGGAAAGCGACACCAGGACCATAAGCACCAGCAGCGATACGAAAAGATAGAACGAAAGCAGCAGAAAGTGCGGCCATATATCAACAACCCGGCCATCGATGTCCTTGGCAAAAATATCCTTGATATCACAGATCCCAATACCAACAGAGATGATCGAGCCGAGTAATAGGGTGACGATCGCCGCCTTGGCCGTAGCCCGCCTCCAAAACACGCCTAACAAGAAGACCGCGGAGATCGGCGGTGCTAGATAACCTATGATGCTCTGAAACAGATTGAATAGGTTACTCTGGACCGTATTGAGATAGTAGGCAATACCGACTGCCATCAATGCTGCAGCACATGTGACAAACTGCCCTACTATCTTTGTCTGCCTTTCAGAGGCCAAAGGCGAGATCCACCTCTTGTATATATCCAACGTGAAGACCGTGCTGAAGGAATTGAGCCCCGAATCCAGCGTGGATATCACTGCAGCCACCACCACAGCTACCATCAGACCAACCAGGCCTCTTGGCATATAGGTATTGACCATAAATAGAAATACGTCCTTGTCGTCCTCAATCCCAGGGTGCAATGCCGCACACAAGATCCCTGGCAACAAGAATATGAAGGGCGGCAGGATCTTAAGGAAGCCGCAGAACAATGTCCCTGCCTGGCCCTGCCTAAGGTCCCTCGCCCCGAGCACCCGCTGCACTATCGTCTGGTCAGAGCACCAGAACCACAAGGATAAGACTGGATAACCAAGCACAAAGGCATACCACGGAGAAGGTCCAGATGGGTGCAGGAGCCTCCATGTATAGCCTGCAGGGGTATCACTGACGACCAGGTGCCTGAGTGTATCCAGATCCTTCACATGCAGGCCTGCCAAGATCGCAAGCATTGCCGCCCCTGCTATCATCAATATGGACTGGAATGAGTCGGTCACCATCACCGCCATCAACCCCCCTGCCACCGTGAAGCTTGCTGCCACGATCGCCAGCAGCCATACACAGGTCATGAAGTCCCAGCCCAGCAGTTGTACAAGGATGTCAGCCCCTGCAAACAAGGTCCCCCCTATCCAGAGGACTACGGTGCCAAAAAGCGAATAGATGGCATAGAAGCTATAGCAACTGGGCCCAAATCGCCTCCTGAGGAACTCGGGCATGGTGGATATGCCCGTGAGCATATAGAAAGGCACGAATGCCATGCCCAGGAGCATCAGGAAGACCCAGGCCATCCACTCATAGTTCGCATTTACCATACCAGTGGTATAGCCAGCCCCGAACGTGGCGATCAGGAATGTAGGTCCTATGTTAGTACCAAAGATGCTAAGACCTACATTGAACCACCCCATCGAACGGCCTGCTAGGAAGAGATCCTGGCTCTTCCTTTGACGATAGCTGGCATATCCGCCTATGATCAGCAGTGCCAGCACATAGCCCAGAAAGACCAGCCCGTCATAAGGCCCCATCTGGACCTTACCATTGAATAATCTATTCATAATCCTCGCCCAGCACCGCGGTCAGCCTGGCTGCTGTTGACATCGCACCTGTATGCATAGATACTTTGGCCATTGCCGGTCAAATGGTGGATGATACATGTGCAATACAAAGAAGCAAGGATCACAAATGAGTAATGGCCTTGGTCTAATCACTATACTGATATCACTGCTTGCCGCCCCAGCCCTTCCAGCGGAGCGGGCCCTGACTGCCACACATACAAGCCCTTATGCAAGATTTGGCTGTACGGACATCGAGGATGTCCATTGGACCAAGGGGTTTTGGGCAGACCGGTTCGAGCTCTGCCACAAGGTCATGATACCGAATATGTGGCAGATCCTGGCAGACCCGAACATAAGCCATGCGTATGAGAATCTGCGTATTGCCGCAGGCCTCGCCCAGGGCAGGTACAGGGGGCCAAGGTGGCACGACGGTGACTTCTACAAGTGGTTGGAGGCGGCCGCATATGTATATGGCCAGACAAAGGACAGGGACCTGGACCAGTTGATGGATCAGATCATAGAGGTCATAGCCAAGGCCCAGCGGTCCGACGGCTACATACACAGCCCTGTTGTGATCGCCCAGAGGTCGGGCAGATCAGACGCGCAGGAGTTCAAGGACCGACTGGACTTCGAGACATACAACATGGGCCACCTGATCACCTGTGCATGTATCCATTACAGGGCCACAGGCAAGGATAATCTCCTCAATGTGGCGATAAAGGCGGCGGATTATCTGTATCGGGTCTACAAGGACTCCCCTGAAGTACTTGCCAATAATGCCATATGCCCATCACACTATATGGGCATAGTGGAGCTGTACAGGACCATTCAAGATCCACGGTATCTTGAATTAGCTAGGGGCCTGATTGAGATCCGCAGTATGGTTAAGGATGGGACTGATGACAACCAGGACCGCATACCATTCTACCAGCAAAGGCGGGCAGTCGGCCATGCGGTCAGGGCCAATTATCTCTATGCAGGGGCAGCGGACGTGTTCGTTCAGACTGGCGATCAGAGGATCATGGATGCACTGCAGGCTATCTGGCAAGACGTTACATATAGCAAGATATATGTCACAGGTGCCACTGGCGCACTCTATGACGGTGCATCCCCTGATGGATCCAGCAATCACAAGGCAATCCAACTGGTCCATCAGGCATATGGCAGGCCCTATCAATTGCCCAATATCACCGCATATAACGAGTCATGTGCTACCATAGGCTTCCTGATGTGGGCATGGAGGATGTGGCTGATCACTGCAGAGCCACAATACATGGATTGGCTGGAGATCAGCCTTTATAACGGTGTCCTGTCCACGATCAGCCTGGATGGCAAGCGATTCTTCTATCGCAATACGCTCAGACAGGTCGACGACCTGCCCTTCGAGCTCCGCTGGTCGGACAAACGCGAGCCATACATAAGTTGCTTCTGCTGCCCGCCAAATATAGTCCGCACGATAGCCGAGGTCTCGGCCTATGCGTACAATGTCACCCCAGAGGGCCTGTGGATAAACTTGTACGGCAGCAACCACCTCAGTACCAAGCTAGCCGAAGGATCTATCATAGAGCTAGATCAGCACACGGATTATCCGTGGGATGGCCGCATTAGATTCACCATAAACAAGGCACCTGCCCACCCTGTATCCATCCATCTGAGGATCCCAGGCTGGGCCAAAGGGGCCAGGGTTGCCATCAACGGCAGATCATCGGATAGGCCTGTCCCTGGGACATATCTGATGCTCAAGCGATCCTGGTCCTCAGGCGATCGGATAGAGCTAGACCTGCCTATAGAACCTGTCCTGCTGCAGGCCCATCCCTTTGTAGAGGAGGCACGCAATCAAGTGGCAGTAAGGCGAGGACCGGTTGTCTATTGCCTCGAGTCTGTTGACCTGCCAAAGGGCATTACGATACATCAGGTCTGTCTACCTGCCGATATCAGGTTGAAGGCCACGTTCATGCCAGAGATGCTCGATGGGGTCGCGGTACTGGATGGTCGTGCCTTGGCCCTGCCTGCCCCACAGGCTGACGGCCAGCTCTACCGCCGGATGCCCACCAGCAAACCCCGGCCCGTTGAGATCAGACTCATACCCTATTATGCATGGGGCAACCGGGGTCACAGTGAGATGACCGTCTGGATACCAGTGCGGTGACTAGATAGATGGACCTTCTCAACAAGATCCGACAGTTAGAGGATACCGCACGCCAGATCAGGATCGACATCGTCACCATGATATACCAGGCAGGCGACGGACACCCGGGTCCATCCCTTTCAGTAGTTGAGCTGATTACGGCCTGCTATTTCCACCTGCTCAACATAGATCCGGCCAATCCAAGAAAACCAGACCGAGATAGGCTGATACTATCCAAGGGGCATGCCTGCCCTGCACTTTATGCAGCCCTGGCCAGGAAGGGATACTTTCCGCACTCAGACCTAAAGGGCCTTCGCAGCCTGCACAGCCACCTGCAAGGCCATCCGGATATGAACAAGACGCCCGGTGTAGACTTTACATCAGGGTCCCTAGGCCATGGGGTATCCATAGGCCTGGGCATGGTACTGGCAGGCAGGATCACAGGTCACGACTACTACGTGTATGTGATAACAGGCGATGGCGAGATAGAGGAGGGGATCGTCTGGGAGGCCGCCATCTCCGCCAGCAAATACAAGGCGGATCGGCTGATCGTCATGGTAGACAACAACGGCATACAGAGCGGTGGCCCCATATCGCAGGTAAGTGGCATCGAGCCGATCATCCCAAAATGGGAGGCATTCGGCTGGTTCTGCCAGCAGATCAATGGCCACGACATAGGGCAGATCATCCAGGCCGTAGATAACGCCAAGTCGCAACGAGGCAGGCCTTCACTGATCCTGGCAAAGACGATCAAGGGCCAGGGCGTGCCATTCATGGTAGGAGATAACTCCTGGCACAAGAGGGTGCCCACAAGAGAGCAGTACGAACAGGCCTTGAAGGCCTTGGGGGCTAGTGTAGATGGCTAGGATCGGCAACACCCGCCAGGCCTTTATCGAGACCCTGATGGAGATCGCAAGGCAGGATCCCAGGACGGTCTTGGTCTGCGCGGATTCGATCCTGGTAATCAGGGCCAGGCCGTTTGCACAAGAGTTTCCAGACAGGTTCATCGATGTCGGTATTGCAGAACAGAACGCAGTGGCCCTAGCTGCTGGCATGGCCTCCTGCGGCCTAGTGCCCTATGTTGCCACATATGCAGGCTTTATCACCATGCGGGCATGCGAGCAGGTCCGCACCTTTGTGGCATATCCGGGCCTGAATGTCCGCTTTATCGGCGCAAACGGAGGCATTGCAGCAGGTGAGAGGGAAGGTGTGACACATCAATTCTTCGAGGATCTTGGGATCATGCGGACCATACCAGGGATTACGGTTGTGGCCCCTGCCGACCAACAGCAGGTCAAGGAGGCCACTACTGCGATACATAAGGTCCAAGGCCCTGCATACATGCGAATCGGCAGTGGCAGGGACCCGATCGTAGAATGCGAATACAGGCCATTTGAGCTAGGTAAGATCCGGATCTTGGCCGATTTCGGCCGTGACGTGGCTATATTCGCAAATGGCCCTATACTCAACAGGGCCATCTGTGCGGCAGAACGGCTCAGACAGGAAGGCATAAAGGCTGTAGTAGCTGATGTGCATACATTGAGGCCCATTGACAGGGATGGGATCCTCGAGCTCATCCGCCAGACCAGGTCTGCGGTCACGGTAGAAGATCACAATATCATCGGAGGCCTCGGCAGTGCGATAGCAGAGCTCGCATGCCAGGATTGTCCGGTGCCAGTCATGAGGCTCGGCCTGCCTGATACTTACCCAAGGTCTGGCGAACCAGAGGCACTCTGGGATCACTACGATATGGGTGTAGATGATATTGAACGTGCAGCTAGGCACGCCATTGCATTGAGGAATACCAATGATGACAGATAGACATAAACGGATCACACTCATCCACACTTCACCTGTGATGATCGGGCTATTCTCAGACATTTACTCGGAGATCCTCAAGGGGGTGGAGGTGATAAACACGGTCGATGAGTCCTTGCTTAAGGATATCATCCAAAACGATCAGGCCCCCAAGTCAGCATTAAGGAGGGTGGTCATGCACATCCTGAATGCCCATCAGGCAGGTACTGACCTGATCATGGTGACCTGTTCATCACTGGGTCCAGCAGCCCAGATCGGAGGGCAATTGTTGGATATACCGGTCATACGGGTAGATGAGCCCATGGTCGCTATGGCGGTTGCCAAAGGGCAGCGGATAGGTATCCTGGCCACGCTACCCTCCACCATGGGCCCCACAAAGGACCTGGTCCTGGCAAAGGCACGGGCCATCTCAAGGCAGATCGAGGTCCATGTGGATCTGTGCCCAGGTGCGTTCGATGCACTGCTATCTGGTAACCCCGAACAACACGACCAGATCGTCTCTGCTGCCGTCAGGAAGATGGCCAGCAAGGTGGATGTAATCCTGCTTGCACAGGCCTCCATGGCAAGGGTGCTGGTCTCTATACCTGCCGGCACAATCGATGTGCCTATACTGACAAGCCCTAGGCCTGCGATAGAGCACGCAGCCACCATCTTGGGACTGAAGGATGCCTGCCAGGCTCGGCTTGATCTATAAGGCCTGTCTTTGGCTTGCAGGCGCGTGCCTGCTTGGGGCCATAGGCTGCATGATCTGCGGCAACCAGCCTATCGCAGGCCTCTTGACCGCACTGACCTGGCCCCTACTAGCCATAGGTCTTACCTCCATACCACGATTGAGGGGATATCGTTACACCGTATGTATCATAGGTGCAGTGGTGGCAGCCATGGTCTATCCCCAGTACTTCTTGAGGCTAGGCCCGTTTGATCTGAGGAACAGGACCTTGATCCTACTGGTCATACAATTGGTCATGTTTGGGATGGGCGCCCAGATGTCCATAAAGGACTTTGCAGGGGTGGTCCGGATGCCCAGGGCTGTGTTAGTGGGTATAACGGCCCAGTTTACGATCATGCCACTAGTTGGATTTGCACTTGCAAACCTGGGCGGTTTTCCGTCGGAGATAGGTGCAGGGATCGTGCTCATAGGCTCCTGTTCCAGCGGCCTGGCATCCAATGTCATGACATATATCGCAGGTGCAAACCTGGCCCTATCGGTCACATTGACCGCAGTGGCACAGCTCATGGCCCCCTTGGTCACACCGCTTTGGATGAGTATACTTGCAGGCCAGATGGTCGAGGTCAGGTTCCTTCAGATGGCCAAGGAGATCGTCCTGATGGTGGTGCTTCCGATCGTCGCGGCATGGATCTACAACTGGATAAGGCAGGATCGGTTGCGGTACCTGCACCAGGTCATGCCGACACTATCCATGGCAGGCATCATCTACTTTACCCTTGTCACCACCGCTGCAGGCAGGGATCACCTCTTGAAGGTAGGCTGGTTGCTCCTTGCAGCAGCTATCGCGCACAACACGGCAGGTTATGTACTTGGCTATTGGGCCTCCAAGCTGGTCGGCCTGGACCTGCAGTCCTGCAGGACGATCGCGATAGAGGTAGGCCTACAGAATGGAGGCATGGCATCTGGCCTTGCAGGCAGGATGGGAAAGCTGGCCACGGTTGGCCTTGCACCTGCCATATTCAGCCCTTGGATGAATGTCTCAGGCTCTCTGCTTGCGAACTATTGGCGTCGTAAGAAGGGCCAGGAGCAGCCGACGAAAGGAAAACTCTCATGAATACATTCCAGTTATCCATCGCCCTTATCATACTAGCAGGCCTGTTTCAGGGCACATTCGGCCTGGGAATGAAGAGGTTCAGGCCGCTGGCGTGGGAGGCATTCTGGGTCCTCTTTACCGTGATAGGTATGGTGGCCATACCTGTTGTATGGTCCAACTTAGTCATACCGGATGTTTCTGAGGCCATTAGTGCAACGCCTGGTAGGGACCTGGCCATCTCGGTCATACTCGGCGGGGTATGGGGTATCGGCGCACTGATGTTTGGCCTGGCCATCAACTACATAGGCCTCGCCCTTGCATACGGGATCACCATGTCCCTTGCAGCTGCAGTAGGCTCCCTCATACCACTGATGACCATAGAGGGCCACCAATCAGGCCCTGCTGTCTGGCTGGTCGTAGGCAGCATTGCGGTGATGCTCTTGGGTGTGGCCATACTGACATGGGCAGGGGTGCTCAGGGACAAGCTCCAGGCCGTATCAGGCCAGGTGATCCAGGGCATCAGGCGGGGCAAGGGCTTCTACATAGGCCTTTTATTTGCCGTGCTCAATGGGCTTGGTGCAGCGGCCCTCAATGTGGGCTTTACAAAGGCACAGCCTGCTGCCACTGCAGCCACAAGACAAGGGGCATTGCAGAGGAACGCCAGCCTGGCTGCCTGGGTCATAGTACTATTCGGCGGCTTTCTAGTGAATCTGGGGTATTCTGTGTACTTGCTCGCAAGGAATGGTTCACATAAGACATTCGCCTCTGCCGGCTCGATAAAGGGGATCATCTGGGCCGTAATCACTGCCCTGCTGTGGTTCGCGGCCCTGGGCGGTTACGGACAGGGCGCAGCACTGATGGGCAGATTAGGACCGGTGATCGGCTGGAGCATGTTCCTGGGCCTTTCACTTGTCATCAGCAGCCTGCTAGGCCTGAGGGACCGGGAGTGGGAAGGGATGAAGGGGCCTGTACGGGTCCTGTTTGCAGGTGATGCAGTGATCCTCATATCGGTGATCATGCTCGCGTATGCGAACTATCTGGCGATCGCCAATCAATCGTAGGGTGCAATATGGACCACATAGAGCGATTCTTCAGGACCATAAAAAGGGAAGATGTCGACCGTCCTTGCACCTGGCTGGGCATACCCGATAAGGCAGCCCTGCCAGGCCTTTTCAGCTATTTCGGTGTCAAGGACATGATAGCGCTCATCGAGTACCTGGATGACGACATCGTACCTGTAGAACTGCCCTACCACAGCCCCAATGCGGATGCCATATATGCGGCCCTAGACTTTGCCCAAAGGGGAAAGGTCGATCGCGAACACCGCACGCTCAATGCCGCGGGCTTCTTCGAGGACATAACCGATCCAGCCAGGATCGATGAATTCGACTGGCCAGATCCAGCCAAGCATATAGACCCTGCTGAATGCAGGCACGTGGTAGAGGCGGCCCCAAAAGGCCATACGGTATTGGGGGTGATCTGGTCCGCGCACTTCCAGGATACATGCGCGGCATTCGGGATGGAGAATGCATTCATCCAGATGATACAGGCACCGGATATGGTCCATGCCATCACGGATCGGATCGTGCAATTCTACCTGAAGGCAAACGAGATCTTTTATCAGGCCACAAAGGGCAGGCTCCATGCGGTCTTGATTGGCAACGACTTCGGCTCTCAGGGCGGCCTGATGCTCTCACCTGATATGATCCGCAGGTTCGCATTCCCCGGTACCAGGCTATTGGTCCAGCAGGCAAAGGCATATGGCCTAAAGGTTATACATCATTCATGTGGATCCATTAGAGACATCATCCCAGACCTGATAGAGATAGGCGTAGATGTAATCCATCCCATACAGGCCCTGGCTGCAGGCATGGAACCGGAGGGCCTCAAGCAAGACTTTGGCGATAGGGTGGCATTCTGCGGGGGCGTGGACGCCCAGGAGCTGCTTGTAAACGGCACACCCGAGCAGGTCTATGCTAAGGTCAAACGCCTGATCCAGATCTTCCCCACAGGCCTTATCATTTCCCCCAGCCATGAGGCCATCCTGCCGGATACTCCCCCTGCCAACATCAAGGCCATGTTCGAGGCGGTGCATGCTGAGTCCAGGGCCTGATGGATCAGACAAGGTCAGAAAGATCGGCTTGACATATTTGACATGACATAGTATGCATTGCATAATATGCAAAGCATACTATATGACAGAAGGAGACCTATATGAGGTTTGAAAGCCAGTTGCTAAAGGGCATTGCCCCGGTCGTGGTCCTCGAGATACTATCGAGGGGACCTATGTACGGATATCAGTTGAGCCAGGCCATCCAGGAAAGGAGCAGGGATATCCTTACGCTGGGAAGGAGTACCCTCTACCCATTGCTCTACAACCTTGAGGCAAAAGGACTTATCAAGGGTAAGTGGCAGACGACAGATTCGGGCCGAAAGAGGCGCTATTACTCGATCACTAGTAGGGGCAAGTTGGAGCTGGCAAGGCAGAAGGCCCAGTTGGAGGAGTTGGCAAGGGGGTTAAACTATGTGTTCGGTTTTGGGCCCATGCCTGCCTGAATCAAGGAGCAGACCATGCAAGACCCTCAAGAGACAAGACTGCCGGACTGTGCGATCGCCTTCATAGACCAGCTCATAAAAAGGATCCGTTACCGCAATAAGGTCAGGCAAGAGGTACGGCAGGAGCTTGTCGGCCATTTCGAGGATGAATTGGGCCAATGCCCTGATGAGCAGGCCAGGCAGGAAAAGGCAAGGCAACTGATCCAGGAGTTCGGCGATCCAAAGATCGTCGCTAGCCTGATCCGCAGGGCAAAGAAGCGTTGCAGGCCCGTTTGGTACAGGCTCACCATCCGGACCATCCAAAATGCTGGCATATTCATATTGTATTTTGTAATCTGCATGCTTCCCTTGCTTGTCGGCCGGTCCACCATACGGATCGACTTTGTGGATTACATAAACAGACTGGTCAGGACCAGCCCTGATGAGTCCCTAAACGCCAGGCCGTATTATCAGAAGGCAGTGGAGATCCTCTCGAAGGACCGCGGCTGGCCATCCCTACTACCAAGCGTGACCTGGCCAGGCGATATGAACGATGCACGGCGGATGGCTGTAGCAGAGGTACTAGCGGCCAGCGGCGATGCATTGGAGGCACTCAGGCAGGCCTGCTCAAGACCGTACTATTGGATGGAGTACAAGCTGGAACTGAATCAACCGCAAGGGCCTAGTGCCTTCGCTGCAGCTATCACCAGTTATGCACAAGAGGACTTCACGTCCTACAGGGTGCTTGCCACACGAATGGCATTACAGGCCCTTTGGTCGGCCTATAAGGGTGACTTCAACGGTGCAATGGAGGACGCCATTGTTCTTACGAGGTTCGGCATGCACTTGGAGGGCAAAGGAGCACTGGTAGAGCAACTAGTTGGGATGGGCATTGAGCGCCTCGGGAATACCTGTATCTTCACTATCCTGAACAATACGCAGGTTCCAGCGCCCATCCTAAGGAAGACTAGGCAAACATTGGAACAATACTATAAGGCCAACGAACGGATCATCAATCTAGATATCGAGAAGACCCTTTATTATGAATACATCCAGAGCAGCTTTACCGACGACGGCAAGGGCAATGGGAGGGTCCTGTGGCGGGGACTTGTGTTCGTTCCAACCAGGAGCCGGTGGGGTCTTGTGGCCAGGCTGATCACATTCCGCCTGCCAGACCGTAAGACCATTGTCCGCACGATTGATACATTATTCGATGCGCTACAAAGGCTCTCAGAGATCGAACCCTACTGTGCCGAATATGAGGCCCAGTTGCGGGTCATCTCGCAGATCAGTCAATCCAACATAATGGTCGGGGTCTCAGCCCCTGCAATCAAGCAGACCATGCGGCTTTCTTTGCGCCACAAGACAGTCCGCAGGGCGATTGTAGCAGTCCTCGCGGCCTTGGAATACAGGCAAGAACACGGTGCCTATCCACCCGATCTGGACCAATTGGTCAAGGCAGGATATCTAGAGACCGTCCCCACAGATCCCTACACCGGCAGGCCATTTGTATACAGGCGGACAGAAAGTAACTTCCTGTTGTACAGCGCTGGCGAAGACCAAAAGGACGACGGCGGCATACCAGGCACCGATAACCGCGGCAGACCCCGGATGTGGGCAGACCATGGCGATTGGATCTTCTGGCCATGGATAGGTTAGTGGCTTGCTACATACAACCTCCGACTAGGCAAAGGAAACTCACAACCAGAATTACCCCTTCGACCGCTTGATGGTAAAGGTGTTAACGGATCCAGATCCTAGTGTGAGCTGCAATTCGCATCCCTCAGGGCCGCGGATCACAAAGGTCTTGGCCAGACCGCCTGGGCCAGCCAATTGATACTGGCCATTCGGCAGGTCTAATACCTGTAGCCTGGCCGCATGCGGCAGCTTGCAAGGGCTGACCAACGAGAACTCGATCTCAGACAGGTCCTCTTTGATCGCAATGGGCCTGTCAGGGGCAAACTGGCCCACCTGGCACAATAGGCACAGCCTGCCCTTGCCAAGGATGGCGTGGAACCTCCGCCGCAGGCCGTCCTTGGGGACGACCTCGATACCACCAGGCCCCTCCCGGACCTGCCCGCCAAGGCATATCCGGCCAAAGATGGGATCGTCTGCCAGGATCGTTGCCGCGGTCCGCAGGGCACCGCAGAAGCCCAGATCAATCTCACAGGCATAGTACCATGCCCCCCTGTTGTGTGGCTGGCCAAGCCAGGTCCTGCCATATGGTGCAGGCTCAAAGCCCCCTGCTGCAGCCCCATCGTTGGCCTTTCCTGGATACCAGTATCCATAATTCGACTCGGCAGTACCGGTATTCATCAAGGCCCAAGAGCTCAGATAGGATGCATAGCCGAGCCTTAGGTATGGATATGGATCCTTGGCGAAATACAGGCCATAATCCAGGACTGCCCAGCCGCCCATCTGCGACATGTAGCTGAGCGTATATGCATTACCTCCGCTGCCTCGGTAATCGCTGCCCAGGTAGTAATACGCAGGCTCTATGCAACCACGGCAGAATAGGTTGGCGGCCATCTGCCTATCCATAAAGGCCCTGGCCAAGTTCGGCTCATATTGTTCTGGCCTGAGCATCGCATACCTTGCAATGGCATGTATCGACTCAAAGCCGGTAGAATCAAAGGCATACTCCGATCTGAATAGGTCGACCTTACCTAAAAGAAATGTCCTTACCTTGCGGTCCCAATGTCGCCTGAGCGTATCTGCCTGGGCCTCCATGCCCTGGCCTGCCAGCTCACGGATCAGGTCCAATATCACCAACTCGTTGCAAAAGCCAGTCCCATATGCAGACCACCGCTCTATCTGCATCGGTATCGTAAACATGGCATTTGCTGTACCATATGCCCTTTCCAGGCACTGTCTGGGGGTCATGGCAGTAGCGATATGCGGGTGGTCCTTGGCGATCCTGTACATACTCAAATAGATCAGGACCATATGCGGATAGTCATAGACCCGCCAGATGTGCAGCCTTCCGTTGCGGCCCGGGTCATTGCTATCCCTGTTTGTCTTCCAATCAGGGATGCCATAGATCCCATATGGATATGTCTCCTCAGTGGTCCTCTGCAGGCCGCCCCAGACAAAGTGCTTGATGTAGTAGTCCAATGCGTCAACGTCCTGCTGGTCAGGAAGCACAGCATTCTTTGCCGCCAAGAATGCAGGCTTTGCCAGGCCAGGATCGTCGCAGGTCACTGTATAGATCCTATTCCTAGGTATGCGGTCATAGTTATCTGGGCCCAGCAAGACCTGCGTCTCCATGTTCCAGTCGCTGATAAGGCCGTTATACCACTTGCTGGGATCTCGATGCTGGCAGCGGGCGATAAAGGCAGCCCTCTTGCGGATCAGGGTCTCTATCGGCTCTGTGCAAAAGAACTCTAGGTAGACGTGCCTATTATCTCCGTATCGTACCGTCAAACGATTCTCGCCTAGCTTGGCAAACCTGACCTGGTAGATCCGGTATGGGCCTTTGGCACCCAAGCTTTGAACTGTGGTTGCGTCTGGAAATTCTGGCTCAATAGAATGGATCTGCCATCTAGTACGCAATGCGATCCTTGCATCCAGGTCGTTAGGTATGGTCATACCAGAGACCACATGAACATCCACGCCACCCTCCTCTACCAGCATCTGCCTTACACCATCGTAGCCATCCGCCCACCTGAACCGAAACCCGTAGGAGCGTTGGTCCCCTGCCTTGCCCCTTGGGGCAAGTACCGCCCTTGTATGCGGCTGTCTCCACCTGGTACCGAGCTGGCTCGCCTGCTGGCCTGCAGCCAGAGAATGGATGTACACGTTATAGCCCTGCCCGCCTCCGGCCTGTCCTGTATCCCAGTACTCAAGGTGCGTATCGCCCACAGGCACCAGAAGCAATGTAGGCCCTTGATCGTCAGAACTGGTCCAGAATAGAAACGACCCATGACCAGACACGAAGCTGTGCTTCAGTATTACTGGCCCGCCCGGTCCCGACCTGCCCGCAGCCATAGGCAGTGGCAAGGCCAGGTCACCAATCTCCAACTGCCCTTCGGCGGCATTGTTTATGGTGAAGGCCCAAGACAGTCTACCATCCTCCAGTGCAAACCTAACCTCGATCGTCAGGTCATCGGTCTTATAGACTGCCCTGTGCTCACGGCCATCCTGACTCGTCGAGAAGGCCGCCAAATCGACCAGCGAACCTGTACTGATCCTAGCCCAGTCCTGGCCTACCTTGCGGTACCTGACAACCACATCCCCCAGCCGCCTGCCCTGCTGCACATAATCGATCTCAGGCAGATCGCCAGTATGCCTCAGACTGACGATCGCCCCACTATCGAACCGCACCTGGAACCCATCCGGTCCTGCCGAATCAGCAGGGGCAATGCAACAGACGCATATCGCTATCCACAAACACACTGCTGGTCGCATATCGCACCCGTTACATTGTAAATACCCGATACTATCCATACACACAGGTATCCGGTATGATCCACTTACGCTACTACCGGCCCAGCCTTCAGCGAAGCACGTTAGTCTACCTGACCAAAATAAGGCCCATCGTAAAACGGCCGCGACCATCTTACCACACCATGGCCCACGTAGTCCGATGCATTTCTCGCACCTACCGGCCTCGGCAAATGGCAATCGTAATAGACCAACCCGATGAGTCGGTCTTTGGAATACTACCACAAGCGAGTGAGTGCACCATATGCCTTCCAGGTCCAGATCGACGCTGACTACGTGGATGCAGACTGCTTCAGCCGCCCCAACAGGCCCATCATCGTCCACGCCCGCACGTTCCTGTCTCAATTAGTGTGGCACAGGCCTGCCTGTGGCCGCCTGCTCAAGTGCTTTATTGATCCTTGAAACACTAAAGGGCTGGGGCTGGACGGTCTGGCCATGTCTACTTTCTGCCAGGCCGGATGCCTGCGTCGCGGGGAGTGATCTGTGCGTCGGCAGGGATGACCCCGAGGATTAGGTAGCTGCCAGGGCTGTGCGGGTCAAAGGTTATCTGGCCAGGCCCAAGTGTGAATACGTGCACGTTGACTGCAGGGCAGCCCTCAACCTGTACGGCATTGCGTATGACAGGCCCTGCCCCGCCAGTCCTGGCTGCATCCGCATCTATCTCAGGATCTGGTGGCTTGGCCCAGATCTGGCGGTCCTCGGCAAAGTAGCCAACCAGCAGCTTGATAGGTGCATCAGCCTTTAGACGTATTGGGCCCTTGGCTGCATCGTGCGAGAACCTGATCCCAGTAAGGCCC
>JARYLO010000024.1 GCA_029907605.1 Sedimentisphaerales bacterium | reverse complement strand
TATGCAATGTCCTTGGGATGGGTGTGGCGGTCATGGTCAGGATATCTACATTCACACGCATCCGTTTCAGTCTCTCCTTGTGCTCTACCCCAAACCTCTGCTCTTCGTCGATGATCAAGAGGCCTAGATCCTTGAAGACCACATCCCCACTGAGCAATCTGTGTGTGCCGATCAGTATGTCCACACCGCCTTTGCTTGTCCTGTCCAGGATGTCGGCCACCTCGCTGGGGGACCGGAATCTGTTCAAGACCTCTATGCACACTGGAAAATCAGCAAACCTCTCCATGAAGGTTCGGCCATGCTGGATGCTCAGGACCGTTGTCGGGACCAATACCGCCACCTGCTTGCCCGACTCTACTGCCTTGAATGCAGCTCGCATGGCCAGCTCTGTCTTGCCGTAACCCACATCCCCACAGAGCAGCCGATCCATGGCTATGGGTCTAGTCATGTCCTCCTTTATCTGTTTGATTGCAATGGTCTGGTCCAGGGTCTCCACATAGGGAAAAGATGCCTCGAACTGCTGCTGCCATTGCGAATCAGGCCCAAATGCAAAACCTCCCAATGCCTGGCGCTTGGCTTGCGTGGCCAACATCTCCGCCGCCAGATCGGTGACCGCTGCATAGACCTTCTCTTTTTGCCTTTGCCAATGCCTGGAGCCGATCCTGCTGAGCTTTGGCCTTGCCTGGCCAGTACCTATGTATCTCTGGACAAGCTGGATGTTGTTGACAGAGACATAGATCTTTGCCTTGTCAGCATACTCTATGGCCAGATACTCCCCCCGACCTTCACCTGCCTGGATGGTCTCCAGACCAAGGTATCTGCCTATGCCATAGATGGCATGGACCACATAATCGCCAGGCTCAAGGTCTTCGAGGTTGTCTATGGCTGCAGTCTGATATGTCGGACCTTGCAACCGCCGCAGCAGATGCTGACCAAACAGCTCGTGGTGCGTGACCACCACTAGTCCCAGGGATTCTATGGTAAAACCACCGCTTAGGTAACCTTGGACCAGCCTCAGGCGTTCAGCCTTGTCTGCAAGCAGGTCCTGGAGTCTTTGGAGCTCGGCTGCAGTCTGGCAGAATAGGTATACCTTCTTGCCACCAGCAGCCTCACTGGTCAGTTGCTCTAGGACCGGCAAGACATTCCCGAATGAACCCTTGCTACTGGCCTCCGGATGGAGATGCCGCAATTGGTATTGCTGGACACTGCGAACATCCACCACCAAGGCATCCCCATCGCCATGTCCGAACCTGGAGATGTGCAACTGCCGAAAACCGGCAAGGCCTTTGTATACCTGGGCCCAGTTCAGAAGCCTGGAGTTCGACCTTTGGACCAGGGCCTCCAAGACCTGCTGGCAGTCCGCGGGCTCTTCCAAGACGACAAGGCTCTGTGCAGGGAGGATATCTGCCAGATGACACTGTCTATCTGACTGATCCCACGGATGTGGAGCGATGATCCGTACCTGCTCTATCAATTCAGTCGAACGGAGGGTGTCTAGGTCTATCTTCCTGATGGTCTCAATATCGTCGCCAAAGAACTCTACCCGGAATGCCAGGCCCCCATCTGGCGTATCCAAACCAGGTACATCTACTATAGGCGCGAAGATATCCAGTATCCCTCCCCTCCTAGCAAACTGGCCTGGGATGTCAGGCCGGTCTACAGGCTCAAAGCCATTGTCAGTCAGCCAGCCTACTAGATCATCCAGGCTCACCTGGCGACCTGTTGCCAAGGGCATGGATCTGCGGTTGATGGCCTCGAGGCTTGGAAGCGGCTGACCTATGGCCTGGACCGACCCGCATACAACGCCTGCAAGCCGGCCTTGAGAGGCCCTCAGCACAAGCCTTGTCCTGGCAGTGTTGACTGGGTCAGCCCCATCAGGTACGGCCTGGAGATCCTCCCATGCTGCCATCAGGTCCGCCTTGATGCCAAAGGTCTGTAGGTCGTCAACTGCCCGAAAGGCGTCCTCTACATATGGTCTGATATACAGGATAGGCCTGCCAAGTGTCCTATAGATCAGGCCAACCAATAGAGGACCAAATGAACCCCAAAGCCCTTGCAGGTTTACCAGCTGGCCCCTACCTTCTGCCAGCATTGCCATCAACTGCCTGATGGCTGGATGGCTCAGCAGGTCATTCCAATCCAACATAATACCTACTGCTGCCGAGAAGGCAGTCCTATCAGACCGAGATCAGGCCTAACCGATCCCCTCTCTGAAACGACAGATCGTGTTAAATGAGTCCTTTGGCTCCATGGTCTCTGTCAACAGGCCGCTATGCTGGATCACACTATCAGCGGTATCAACCAGGTGTTCAAAGACCACCGCCTCTACCCATGGTCTTCCCAGTGCCACCCGGCAAATATCCTCTAACCAGACGGCCTGTCTGACCTGATCCCATGGCTTGTGCCAAAAACCAGCGGCCTGGACATCAAATGGGCCTTGGCCTTGGGTGCTCGGTGCCTCTAAGCCGGTAACGAATAGGGGCTTACCCAGTAGCGAATACACATCCAGCAGGCTTGCAATCTGCATCAGGTCCCGCACGTGCAGGCCAGGCTGGTCCTTGCCGAACTTCAACTGTACAGCGAAGGCCTCGAATCCGATCCCGCTCTGGACCAGCATATCCATGAACCCTATAGGCGAGATCGTGTTTGGTACAGAGGCGTAATACTCGCCCCAAGGGGATGTGATCTCCACAATCCTGAATGCCCTGCTATTGGCTGCCCTGACCGCCAGGGCGGCTGCATTGACGATCTCCCTGACCTGCTCGACAGTAAAGCCAAGCTCGTTGCTGGCATTCAGACCAGAGACGAGAAACCACCTATGGATCCTCCTGCTATAACGCGCGGCTATCGTGCCTATATATCTAAAGGCCGCCTCGCGGATCTGCTCGAATCCCATCCTCTGCTCTATAACCCAGGCAGGCAGATCCAACCTTGAAAAGGATAGCAGCGGCCCCAGGCCCAGTATTAGTCGCTGGCCACTGAGCAGGTGGATCGCCTGGTCAACTAGCGAGAAGTCATATTGGCCCATTGCTGGTTCTAGGGTGGCCCAAGTGGTTGGGATCACCGCAAAGCCTCCCACTTGGCAGAATCGCTCCATGTAACCGGCCTGCCCAACGCGGTCCAGGTCTACACGGCACCCTATACAACCCCTGCCTATGGCCTTTGCCTTTCTCCTGGCCTTTCTCCTGGCCTTGAACATGGCCTCGGCATGGGCGAGGGTGACCCTCTCTGACAGTACCATCGCCCTCCTCAATGACCTATCCGCCAACTGTGAGGCCACAACCGGGTCCCTGATCCGTTGGACTGCCTTGACGAAAAGGTCCTGGGCCTCCTTTGTGATCTCCTCTAGGTCCTTGCTATTGTCAAACCAAGACCACTCCTCCCTGCGATTGATGATCTGCATCAGCCTTGCACGGGCCACCTCCACATTGAGACAATATGCCCTATCCCGGTCAGGTAGACAGGTTGTGGGTAGCAATATCCTGCCGAACCCTTCTACTGGCCAGACCAGGGCCAGTGCCGCGGACTCGGCCGTGGGCTTGAAGCACTGCAGAAGGCCATTCTCAAATACCACCTTGGAGCGCCTTATGCCTGCCCCATCGGCACCAAACAGATACGCCCCTGACGCCTCAAAACTGTCCAAGGGCTGGCCATTCTTGAAGACCTGAAACCTCACAATATCCCCGTAAGAACCCTAGGCCTCTGAAACATGCCCGGTAATCGGGCGTATATGGGATTATATCGACAAACCTGTCCCTTACAATAGACAGGCCGCAGTTGGCAGGGCCGGAAGACCGCCTACCGCCTACTGCGGGGCTGGTTCCGGATGGCGCATGCGGACCATCCGCACAGAATTGCCTTTGGGCGTGAACTCTACCTGATCCATATAGGCCCTGATCAGTAGCAACCCTCGCCCCCTGGCCTCGGTGATATTCTCCTCAAGCCTTGGATCCGGCACCTTTTGCGGATCAAACCCATTACCCTGATCCGTCAATCTCAGCTCCACCCTCTTGTCATCAATCGCATAATCAATCCTGACGGTCTTGTTTGGATCGCCCCGATTGCCGTGCTCTACCGCATTGCTGAAGGCCTCCTCCAATGCCAGGTGTACGGCAAATATGTCTTCATCCCCATACTTGTACCTGCCCAGCAGGTCCAATATGACCTTGCAGACGCCCTCTAGGGCAGATAAGCTACTGTGTACCTCCATTGATCCAATTGTAGGCCCTTGCGACATCATCACCCTGATCGGCCCTTCATGGCAGGCCCTTTAGGGCACTATCTATGTCCTTGTGGATATCAAAGACCTTGGTAAGCTGGGTGATCTTGAAGACCTCATAGATCCTGGGGTTTATCCCACACAACCTCAAGGTCCCCTTCTGCTCTGCAACCCGCTTGCTGATGCGGATCAGTAAGCCAAGGATGGCAGATGAGAGGAACTCCACATTGGAAAAGTCCAAGATAAGGTTCAGGGGACCTGCTTGTTCTACCAATGACATCAGCGAGTCTTGTAGTGCCCTTATATCCCTCTCCTCTAGGATCTTGCGGTCAGTAAACCTCACTATGGTGGCCTTCTCGGTATACTCTACACTGATACTCGGTTTCAGCTCTGCCATATAGTCACTCCTGGCCAACAAATGGCATGAATACTAAGAAGACCACTGCACCCTGTCAAGTTAAGATGACCTTGGACCGGGCATAGGTGTGGCCAAAAGTTGCTAAAGAATGGCTTTTGATAGCACAAATACCCTTGCAAAGTCAGCCTTGGGTATCGATAATATGGCCTGGTCTGGAACGAACGTCAATGGGTTGTTTAAGGAGATAGACATGAAGATCAGCCGGTCAACAGGATATGCAGTCCTTGCTGTAGGCTATATTGCCCAGCACAAGGATAAGGGTGTGGTCTTGTCACAGGATGTGGCAAAGGCGTTTGAGATCCCTCTGGAATACCTCCTGAAGATCCTCCAGCAACTGGTCCGGGCAAACATACTACACAGTAAGCGTGGACCTCGTGGTGGATTCTCACTGGCCAAGCCTGTAAACAAGATTACGCTCTTGGAGATCATAGAGGCGGTCGATGGACCTTTTACCAGCCAGTTCAGCCTTGCTGTACAGGGCAAGGGTTCCAAACTGGGTGCACAGGCGGATAAGGTCTATCAGCGGGCGATCGAACAGGCTAGGGCCGTGTTTGCAAAGAGCACCATTGGCGAGTTGCTAGGCAGCCGAAAGTAGCAGCTATTAATGCACCTACGCCAATTCCAGGACCTGATCAGTCAGCGTTATGAGCAGACCGATCGCCAAAGGGGCGTGCCAAAGACGTTCATGTGGTTCATCGAGGAGGTTGGAGAGCTGGCTACCGCCCTGGCCAGCGGTGACAAGGCCAATCAGGCAGAGGAATTTGCTGATGTCCTAGCATGGCTTTGCACGCTAGCCAATATCAGCGATATAGATCTAGAAAAGGCCATTGAGAAGTATACCACAGGCCAGATCGAGGGCTTTAAGCCAAAATAGCTTGGCCCGTTCAGATCGTCCTGTCCGATCTTGCCTGCAGGCTGGCTGACCAGATCCATGGATCCGCGATTATCCATGAGATGATGGTCGAAAGGGTAACCGATGCCATTTGAGGCGGCAGACCTTGAGAGGATCAGGGAGATGATCCGGCTGATGGATGAACACGGCCTTGTAGAGCTGTCTATTGAACATGGCCAGGACAAGATATATCTCAAGCGCCCTGGTCCTCAGCCAGTGCCGATACAACCCATAGCTCCAACAACAGCCCCCGCTAGCCCCGCAGGCCTCTTGGAGATAAAGGCACCCCTTGTCGGTACCTTCTACCGGGCCACCAGGCCGGATGCTGATCCTTACGTGGAGGTCGGCTCAAGGGTTGAGCCAAAGACGGTGGTCTGCATCATCGAGGCGATGAAGGTGCTCAATGAGATCAAGGCAGAGCTTACCGGAACCATCGTGGAGGTCCTGGCAACCAATGGCCAACCTGTGGAATACGGCCAACCGCTTTTCAGGGTCAGACCTGATTGACCATGGTCTCTAGGGTCTTGATTGCCAACAGAGGAGAGATCGCCCTACGGATCATACGGGCCTGTAGGGAGATGGGCATAGAGACCGTTGTGGTCTATTCTGAGGCAGATAGGGGGATGCCATACCTGAGGCTCGCAGACCAGGCCATCTGCATAGGCCCTGCCAAGGCCTCGCAGAGTTACAATTGCATACCTCGGATCATCAGTGCAGCGGAGATATCTGGGGCCGATGCCATCCATCCTGGATATGGCTTCTTGGCAGAGAATGCAGAGTTTGCACAGATCTGCCAGGATTGTGGCATAACATTCATAGGCCCCAACCCACAGGCAATGGCCTTGCTAGGCAACAAGGTCAGGGCAAGGGAATTGGCCATTGAGGCAAAGGTACCTGTCATCCCTGGCTCTGAAGGTGTGGTCAAGGACGAGAACGAGGCCATCAAGGTCGCCAACGCCATCGGCTATCCGGTCATGCTAAAGGCCGTTGCTGGTGGCGGGGGCAGGGGCATGAGGATCGCCCATAACGATATCGGCCTGAGGGCAGCATTTGGGACCGCCCAAGTAGAGGCCAAGGCTGCATTCGGGGATGGAAGCCTGTATCTGGAAAGATGCATCCTTGAGCCAAGGCACGTGGAGGTACAGGTGCTGGCAGACCACTATGGCAATGCCATTCACCTCTATGAGCGTGATTGCTCCATCCAAAGACGGCATCAGAAGCTCATAGAGGAGTCTCCCTGTCCTATACTGGACGAGAAGCGCAGGCAGGAGTTGGCCCAGGCAGCCCTCAGGTTGATCAGGCAGGCCGGCTATACCAATGCAGGTACAGTAGAGTTTCTGCTGGATAAGGACAAGGCCTTCTACTTCATAGAGGTCAATGCCAGGATACAGGTCGAACACCCGGTAACCGAGATGGTCACATCCCAGGACCTGATAAAATGGCAACTCAAGATCGCAAGCAGCCTGCCCCTTGACCTGACACAGAGGCAGATCAAACACAGCGGTGTGGCTATAGAATGCCGTATCAATGCAGAGGACCCATCGGCCAACTATGCCCCTTGTCCTGGGAAGATCGAGACCTTCATACCACCTGGGGGACCAGGTGTCCGGGTTGATACCCACCTTTACCAGGGGGCGACCATTACCACCTACTATGACTCTATGATCGCAAAGGTCATAGTACACCAGGCATCCAGGGCAGAGGCCATTGCCACGATGAAGAGGGCCCTCCAGGAATTCCTCATCGAGCCGATCAAGACGACCATCCCCGCCTGCCTAGCGGTGCTCTCCCACAACCTCTACGTCAGGAACAAGATCGATACAGGCTTTCTGGAGAGGCGCCTCTGATCACTGCTCAGGCGCGATCAGATCCTGATAGGTCTCGCGACGCCTGATGATACGAAAGCCGTCCTTGTCTACCAATACCTCAGGTCCGCGTGGCCTGGCATTGTAGTTACTGCTCATGGTGAACCCATATGCCCCTGCAGTAAAGACGGCCAATAGGTCCGACCTCTGCACCCTAGGCAAGGGTCGATCCTTGGCCAGGAAGTCAGCACTCTCGCATATAGGCCCAACCACATCCACCGTCTCCAAGCCCTCAAACAGCAGCCTCCTACTCCTACGAACAGGGACCAGCTCCTCTGGGACCTCAACAGGCCAGATGAAATGAAATGCATCATAGAGCGCAGGCCTTATCAGATCATTCATACCCGCATCCACTATCACAAAACGCTTGCTGCCTGACTGCTTGGTGTACAGGACCCTGGTCACCAGTATCCCTGCGTTGGCACAGATGCTCTTACCAGGCTCCAGTATCAACCTTAAGCCCTGACCTTCCAGCAATGGCAATATTGCAGCGGCATAGTCCTCAGGCAAGGGGACGGAACCTGATTCGTATTCAGCGCCATAGCCACCACCCAGGTCCAAGACCTCTATCATAAGGCCTTGCTTGCGAAGCACCTCAATCAATGGTAACACTTTTTGAACCGCCTCAACATATGGGCTGGTGAGCTTGCCTCCGCTGCCCAGGTGTACATGCAGGCCACACAATCGCACGCGTGGGTGCCTGCCGTATTGCTGGAATATGGCCAATATACGATCGATGTCTATACCAAACTTGGTCTGTTTTTGCCCTGTGGCCGTGTATGCATGGGTCTGGTACTCCACGTCTGGGTTGACCCTGAGTGCAACCTTTGCAGACCGACGATCCTGTTCGGCAATATCTATAACGACCTGCAATTCCTGCTCTGACTCCACATTGAAATAGGCGATGCCAGCATTCAACGCCTGCCTTATCTCCGCATCCGTCTTACCAACTCCTGCATAAACGACCTTCTTAGGGTCAGCACCTGCCTTCAATACCCTGAAGAGCTCCCCACCACTTACCACGTCAAATCCGCTACCAGCCTCTGCAAGCAAACGCAGGATGTGTATGTTCGCACATGCCTTCACCGAGAAGCACACCAAGGTGCCGATGGGACTATAGGCCTGCTGTACCTTTGCTAGGTGATCCAGGAACGTGGCCTTGCTGTAGATATAGCAAGGGGTCCCGACCGCCTCCACTATCTGCCTGACCTCAACCTCCTCGGCGAACAGCCTACCAAACTTGTAATGAAAATGATCCATACCTGATAGAACCCACTAGCTAATCGTCTAGATCGAGTTGCCCATTTACAAGATGGGGAAGGCATCTGCACATTCAGAAGCCTTCCCCATCCTGGCTCTTCAGTAGACCGCCCTATGAGGCGATCGTACTAGGCTTTCTTCTTCGAGGCCTTCTTTGTGGTCTTCTTGCTACTGCTGGCCTTCTTCGTCGTACTTGCCTTTCTTGGTGCCATGATCATCTCCTTTCAAAAACAACCCAATTACACCAACACATGTACGATGATCAAGAGATTATGGCCACCATTGATCCATGTCAACCATATATCGATAGATATCTTGGTGATATCTTTTTTATCGTCAACAACCAGGGGATTACTTGACCGCCATTTGGCAAACCTATCTATTGTAATTACGTACTATCACGTAACATGGTGCGTTAGATGAAGGATCTACCAAGGATAGCCCTGTTCGGAGGCACATTCGATCCAGTACACCTGGGACACACTGGTGTGTCTGGATATGTCGCATCACACCTCCATGCAGACTGCGTGATCTTCATCCCAGCAGGTCATCCTCCGCTAAAA
Organism: Sedimentisphaerales bacterium; assembly: GCA_029907605.1. GTDB lineage: Bacteria > Planctomycetota > Phycisphaerae > Sedimentisphaerales > Anaerobacaceae > DTPU01. Next base: position 19,072 of record JARYLO010000024.1, on the reverse strand, counting down.
CCTTCGGCTCCCAAGGCATCCGGTATAGATCGCCTAAACATGGTGCAATTGGCCATTGCAGATAATCCTATCTGGCAGGCCAGTGATTGCGAACTCCACAGGACCGGCCCTAGCTACACGATAGATACCGTACGCCACTTCAGGGGCACATATGGCAGAGAGGCAATCCTCTATTGGCTGATAGGTGCAGACTGTGTCCATGACCTGCCCTCCTGGTATCAGATAGAACAACTGCTTAGAGAATGCACCATCGTCACCATGACAAGGCCTGGGTGGCCAAGACCTGATTTCCGCATATTCGAGCATCTCTGGCCTGCCTCCTTGATCCGACAGCTACAAGAATATGTTGTCCAGACACCTATGATAGATATCAGTAGCAGCCTGATTCGAAGCAGGATCCGCTCCGGCCAGGACGTCAGTAGCTTGCTACATCCAGCGGTATTGGATTATATCCGACAACACAGACTCTATCTGGAGCCTTAGGCCTGCCCTAAAATCTTCACTTGGGATACCAGCCGCCTAAGCCACTGACACCATTGGTCTAGGCCCTGGCCTGTCTTGGCAGAGATAACAAAGACCTCCAGATTGGCATTCAGACGCCTTGCCTGACCTATTGCCTTCTCTACATCAAAATCCAGCGCACCACATGCAAGCAGGTCGGCCTTGTTGATCAGCATCGCCGCGGACCTGGCGAATATGGCCGGGTATTTCGCCGACTTGTCATCACCCTCTGGTGTAGAGAGGACCACAGCTTTCGCATGTTCTCCTAGGTCAAAGATGCTTGGACAGACCAGATTGCCAACATTCTCAATGAAGATCAGATCCAACCGTTCCAGAGGCAACTGGCCGAGGGCTCCGTTGACCTGGGCGGCGGAAAGATGGCAACCACCTTTGGTATTGATCTGCACGGCAGGTACACCGGTCCGACGTATCCTGCTGGCATCCAGGTCCGTCTCTACATCCCCTTCTATCACGCCTATGCGCATATCGTGGCTGAGGGCATTTATGGTTTCTGTAAGGATGGTAGTCTTTCCAGCACCTGGCGATGAGATCATGTTCACACAGCCCACCCTATGCTTATGAAATAGCAGGCTATTGGCCTTGGCCCATTCCAGATCCTCTTGCAGGATCCTCTGTCCGACCTCTATTCTACTCATCGGTCTTATCCTCAAAGTCCACGGATTCTAAGAGCAAAGGCGGCTCCGGCAAGAGGCTGAACTGTTGGCTGCTACAGTTCGGACATCTGGAATACCCATCATCGATGGTCCAGATGCGTCCGCAAGCACTGCACCTGGCCTCAACAGGCCTGATCTCTACCTGAAGCCTCATGCCCTCGCACCTGGTACCCTTGGCCAACGCGTCGAAGGCAAAACAGAGGGCCTCAGGGTTTACCGCTGCAAACTGACCGCATGATATCCTTGCAGCCAGTGGCCTGCCACGTTGCCCGCCGGCAACATCCAATATGGTCTTGAGCAAGGCCTCAGCAATGGCAGCCTCGTGCATCAACAGATCCTCGGTAGGTCCGTACCATACGGCATCTGAACGATCCTCCTTCCGCCTATCCGCGTCTTCATCTCAACTACGGGCACCCCCGTTGCCTCCTTGACCGAACCAATGATGGCTGCATTACGCCCAAGTGGATGGGCCCTGCAAAGCTTCACGCACTCATCTGCCCAGGCTGGATCAACGACCATTACTACCTTACCCTCGTTGGCCAGGTTCAGCACATCCAAACCCAGCATCTCGGCCGCTGTCCTAACGGCGGGTTGAACGGGGATCTGATCCTCCCAGATCTCGATGCACTGGCCGCAACCAGCGGCGATCTCACAGACCGTTGCAGCCAGACCTCCCCTGGTAGGATCACGCATAAACTTCACACGTGAACCGCCAAACGCCAAGACTTCATCGATTAAACCAAGCACACTTGCGCAGTCACTGGTAAGTACCGACTGAAACCCGATATCCTGCCTTTGAGAAAGGATCGTCATCCCATGTTCACCTATGGTCCCGGTGATCAAGATCAGGTCGCCCGTAAGGATCCTAGAAAAACCCAGATCCACGCCAGGCCTGCCGAGGCCGATGCCGGTGGTATTTATGAAAAGCCCATCGGCACTGCCTGCTTCTACGGTCTTTGTATCACCGGTTATGATGGCAACGTTATTCTCAGAGGCGGTCCTTCCTATGCTATCAAGTATCAGTTCTAGCAAATCCATAGGCAGCCCTTCGGCCATGATCAGGGCCAAGGACATGGCCACTGGCCTAGCCCCGCTGACCGCCAGATCATTTACCGTGCCGCAAACCGCCAGTTTGCCTATATCCCCGCCCGGGAAGACCAGAGGCTTGACTACGTAGCTATCAGTACTGATGTAGATCCTGCCTCCCCACAATTCTATCGATCCTGCATCATACAAGGGGCTATCGCTACCGCCTATCCTTGGAAGGATCTGCTGCCTTATCAAGCTATCAGAAAGCTGGCCACCTCCGCCGTGGGCCAGCACGATCTTGTCATGTCGACCTAAGAGGCTCATCTAACATGCCTGCCATACTTGTACAGGGCCGCGCAGGAACCTTCTGAGCTGACCATGCATGGGCCTATAGGCGATTGTGGGGTGCATGGATCTCCAAAGAGGGGACATTGGTCAGGCCATATCAGGCCAGATAGGACCTCGCCACAACGGCAGCCTGGGCTCTCTCGATGGTCTGGCCATGCAAGACCGAACCTCTGGACCGCATCGAATCTGCCAAACTCAGCTCTTATTGCCAGTCCAGACTGAGGTATCAGTCCTAGTCCCCTCCACCTGGCAGGTACCACCTGGAGATAACGTGCCATCAACTGCTGGGCATGTATATTGCCATCAGGCGTGACTGCCGCTCTGTAGACAGAACCCAACCCAGCCCTACCTTCGGCCAGCATCGTGCAGATCTCGGCCAGGCCCGCCATGATCTGCAGTGGCTCGAATCCTGCGACCACACACGGCCTTTGGTATACATCAACGATCTGCCTGAAGGCATTCGAGCCTATGATCACACTGACATGACCAGGACATAGGAAGCCATCGATCAAGGTATTGCGGCCGTCAATTAAGGCCTTCATCGCAGGCACCACCAGTTTGTGGCCGCACAATATGCATAGGTTCTGGATATCGGATTCAATCGCTTCCTGTAATATCACTGCGGTTGCAGGTGCAGTGGTCTCAAAACCCACCGCAAGGAAGACCACAATCCGATCAGGATTAGACCTTGCTAATGCCAGGACATCATCTGCACTCAAGACCACCTGAACCTTGCCAGCAGGCTGGCAGCGCTCAAGAGAACCACCCCTGCCTGGAACCCTGACCATATCCCCATATGTGGCGATCAGGACATCGGTCTTGGAGGCAAGCTCTAGGGCAAGGTCTATGTATGCATCCTCAGTAACACAGACAGGGCAACCTGGACCAGATATCAACTGCACCTCCTTGGGCAACATCTGTCTGATACCGTGTCGATAGATCGCCACAGTATGGGTGCCGCAGACCTCCATGATCCGTATAGGCCGCTGAATCCTGCAGCATGCAGACCTTATCTGCCGCAATGCCTGACCGATATCTGCCAAGCTAATATGATCTCTACCTGGACCCATCTATCCTTGGTGGCCTAAATCACCTGTTGCAGGCTCGGACTGGAACATCCTGCCAAACAATTCCCATGTCTGGGCGGCCTCTTGGGGATCCACCTCGCATATGGCGAAGCCTGCATGTACCAATACGATATCGCCTACCTTTGCATCTGGCAGCAGTGTAGTGCGGGCCCTCCAGCGGTTGCCCAGGGCATCAACCACCGCCCTATCACCCTCAAGGCTTATGATCCTAGCTGGTATAGCCAAACACATTAGAAGCTTGGTTATGTCCTCCTATCGGTCGCCCATTCTAGGCCCAAGGTCATACCGAGTCAACGCGGGCCGGCAATGCCTGGCTTGCCCTCATCAATAGCCAGGCTATAATCAGGCCCTATTGCTCTTTCAAGGGGATGCAAATATGAAGGATATCAGCACCGACCAACAGGCCTTTGAGGTCCTGACAACCCTGGCAAGGAAGAACCATATCAGCCTGGGGTCTGCAAGGGTTAGGAGGACCTCCTCGCGTTTCTGCCTGGGCGTTGAACATGGGGATTACAATGGAACTGAGCTATTTGGTGTTGGTACAGATAGATTCATATGGATGGCATATAGGCCTACAGGCTCTGCTACCTATAGGCTCTTTAGCGGCAACTTCCCAGAGGATGGGGTCATAGAGTTCCAGTCAGGCGATACCCCCGCACCACAGTCTGCCCAGATATCCAAGACGTGGGCAAGATTTCCCTACGGAGTAGATTACATCCTGCGGAAGGCTGGGTACAGGCTCAGGACCGGTATCGAGGCGGTCATCATCGGCAATATCCCAGGTGGCGGCATGAGTAGGTCCGCATCGCTGACGCTCAACCTGATACTGTCGATCCTCGACGCCAATGGGATCGTTGAGCAGGATCAGCTCAAGATAGTAGACCTGGCCCAGGCGGTGGAGAATCAGTACATAGGCTCACCATGTGGAAAACTGGACCAGATCATGATCCTCTTTGCCAAGGCTGGACATGGAACGCACTACATACCCCAGTCACGCTCTATTAGATACGTTCCATTGGGAAAGGCCAGTTGCGACTTCAGGATCATGGTCTTGGATACAGGCACTGTGCGACCTGGGCTAGAGAAGTCAACCTACAAGGTCAGGCGGGCTGAATGCGAGCAACTGGTGGCCATGGCCAAAAGGGAGGGTCTGCCCATCAACTGCCTTGCAGACATCAAGGACCAACAGCTATATCAGCGGATCAAGGATAGGTTTGGCCAGGATTATCCCCATCTTGTCGATCGGATGACATATATCTATCAGGCACAACAGCGTTTCTACCTGATGATGGAGGCATGGCAGAAGGGGGACATAGATACCGTAGGATCGGTCTTTAGACAGGATGGCATTGGTCTGCGAGACCTGTACAAGATCTCTGGGCCGGAACTGGAGACCATGTGCGACATCGCCAGGACCGTGCCCGGCGCGTTAGGTGAGAGGATGCTGGGCGGTGGTGACAAGGGTGCAGCCGGCGCATTGGTAAGGTCCGATGCAGTCGATGCAGTCAAGGAGGCGGTCAGGATAGGCTATCCTCGGAGCAGACCGGATCTGGCAGATAGGTATGCGGTGCATGTGTGTAAGGTAGTGGAAGGGGTCAAGGTCTTTGAAGGCCTCTAACGCAAGAGACGTGGCCAGCCGCATCGACATCAGGGCACAAGTACTGGCAAATAGACCTGTCCGTGGCAGATACTGGCGGATAGTCCTTGGATTGCCCAGACAGGGCATGGATGCCTTTGCAAGGCTTACACCGGGTCAATTCATCCTTTTGGACATCAGCAGTGTAGGCCTACCCGAACAGATACCCCCCGAGCTTGCTGAGAAGGCCAATAGGCACATACTACTGCGAAGGCCATTTAGCCCAATGGCAGTCCGGTCTACCGCCACAGGAGTGGAACTGGAGCTGATGTACAAGGTCGTTGGTCCTGCAACGGTCAGGATGACCAGCCTGCGCCCTGGCCAGTCCATACAGGTACTTGGACCTCTAGGTAAGGGATTCTCGGTGCTCTCGACCATGAAAAAGGCTATCCTGGTGGCAGGAGGGATAGGCCTGCCACCGATATACCATCTTGCCCAGATTATACGTAGTGACCACGGCCATATCATGGTGGAGGTATTTCTGGGCATTAGGTCTGCCAGCGAGCTACCGCTTGATCTGGACGATTGCGGGCAGGTAGATTGGGCCCTGGATATTCCTGTGCACCTGACCAGCAACGATGGAGGTATTGGGATCAAGGGCCTTATAACGGATTGTCTGCAGGATTGGCTGCGGACCAGGCCGCCACAGGATCTGGATGGCATGATCATATTTGGGTGCGGACCTGAACCCATGCTCAGGCAACTGGCCCGTATTGCCTCCAACAATGGCATCGCCTGCCAGATCAGCCTTGAACGCTATATGGCGTGTGGCACTGGCCTTTGCCAGGGCTGTGTGGTAAGGTGCAGGCAGGCAGGTGGACCGGTCTATAGGCTTTGCTGCCAGGACGGTCCTGTATTCGATGCTGCAGAGGTCCTCTTTGATGACCATCGAGCATGATCTGGTCTTGCTTGCTGCCAACCTCCAAGAGGCTATAATCGCAGCCTGACCGTGATGCTGGAGATAGACTGTCACTAGTTAAGGGGTAGAAGCATGGAATTCGGCATCCTTGACGTACTAGTATTTGTTGGGTTTGTCGTCTCGGTGGTCACCGTTGGCATGCTCAAGAGCAGGAAGGAGCAGACCAGCGAGGACTATTTCCTTGCCAGTAGGGGATTGAGCTGGTGGCTGATCGGCTTTTCGCTGATCGCCGCCAACATCTCAACAGAGCAGTTTGTCGGGATGAGCGGCAATGCAGCCAGCCATGTTGGGATCGCCATAGCCAGTTACGAATGGATGGCGGCCATCACACTTGTGGTGGTTGCGTTTGGGCTGCTGCCCTATTTCTTGAGGGCCGGGATCTACACCATGCCAGAATTTCTGGAATACCGCTATAACGCCGCTGCCAGGACGATCATGGCCATAGCAACGATCCTGATCTATATGCTCCTTGTGGGATCCGTGACCTACTCAGGAGCACTGACCATAAGAACACTGGCTGCCAAGATGGGTTATAACGTGCCTCTGGCCACAGGCTCGCTGGTAATCGGCCTTATTGCCATGCTGTATGTGGCTGCAGGCGGCCTGAAGGCATGTGTCTGGGCAGACCTGATACAAGGTAGTGCCCTTATCCTCGGCGGGGCAACGGCAATGATCTTTGCCTTCAGAAAACTAGGCCTTGTGACTGAAGCTGCACATGTAGTTGATGTCAAGACTAGTGCCATCGCGATCAAGGAACTGACCTCTGATATAGGCCCGATCGCAAGGTTCTTTGACCTCAATCGCGTCAGATTGAACATGTTCTTGCCAAAGGATGACCCTATCCTTCCTTGGACCGCGCTTATGATGGGCCTGTGGATACCCAACTTCTATTATTGGGGCCTGAACCAATATATTACGCAACGGACGCTCGGCTCCGCATCGCTAGTACAAGGCCAAAAGGGTATCGTGTTCGCGGCATTCCTGAAGCTGCTGATCCCGTTTGTGATCGTGATACCTGGGATCATAGCATTCAACCTGTTTTCTAAGGACATGCAACTGGAGGCATGCAAGGACAATGCACCGATCCTGGCACGTTATCTCAAGGCCAATCCTCAGACCCAATTCGTCCAGGTGGTAGAGGCGCCCTCCCAGGATCAGATCCGGCAGTGGCAACCAGGCAGGTACATGTTGGCCATATTCCCAAGCAGTGATGAGATAAAGGCATTGAAGGTGTCCAACCCCTATGTCCTGCCTATAACAAGGGCAGACTTCGATAGGGCAAATCCCGGTCAGTATGCAGTCTTTAGGTCAGAGGACAAGGCATGGCGTCACGTAAACCCCGATTTTGCCAAGGAGATAGACGCCTACAACAGCTCGACAGAACAACAGGCCAAGGCCGCAGGGAGGTCGGTCTCTGTGGAAAAGCCTATTGCATATAAGTATGACACGGCCCTGGGCCAGCTACTCGGCAATGTCTTGCCCCAGAAGGTGGGATTGGTAGGGTTTGTATTGGCCGCACTCCTTGGGGCCGTAGTCAGCTCGCTTGCAGCAATGCTCAATGCGGCATCGACGATATTCTCCATGGATGTATTCAAGAAATACATCGCACCCAATGCCTCACAGAGGACCGTGGTGACCGTAGGTCGGGTGGCAGTGGTGGTCTTTACTGCCATAGCGGTCCTGGTCGCACCGCAACTAACCAACCCAAAGATCAGCAACAGCATATTCACGATCATTCAGGAGAGCCAAGGCTTCATCTCCCCAGGTATCCTGGCGGTGTTTGTGTTTGGCCTGATCGTCAGGAGGGCGCCTGCTGCAGCTGGCGTACTGGGGCTCGTGACCAATATGGTTGCTTATGGGCTAATCATGAGGTTGGTCCCTCAGATCCAATTTCTCAATCGTATGGCTATATGTTTTACGCTATGCATCGTCTTGATGGCGGTCTTGACCCTGCTCAAGCCACTGCCAGCCCCGATAAGATTCGAACAGAAGGGCAATATACAGTTGCAGCAATCTAGGGCCGCAGCTATCGCTGGGATCGGGGTTATCATATTGACGATCCTGCTATACCTGGTATTCAGTCCTGCAGTCCTAGCGAGGGCATCTTAGCATGGTCAGGGTGACCCTCATACCAGGCGACGGTACCGGACCTGAGTTGGCACAGGCAGCCAGACGCTGCATAGATGCCACTGGCGCGGCAATAGAATGGGAGATCTGCCAGGCAGGCTCAGAGGTGGCAGCAAGGCTTGGGGACCCATTGCCGGAGCAGACCATAGAATCCGTCACTAGGAATCGTGTAGCACTAAAAGGGCCCATTACAACCCCAGTAGGGTCGGGGTACCGAAGCGTGAATGTGTTCCTCCGTCAGCACCTAGACCTCTATGCCTGTGTAAGGCCATGCAAGAGCTATCGAGGTATACCGAGCAGGTATCAAGATATCGACCTGGTAGTGATAAGGGAGAATACCGAGGACCTGTATGCAGGGATTGAATTTCAGAAGGATTCTAGCCAGGCCCAGGAACTGATTAGTTGGCTCAATAATCACAGCAAGCGGAAGATACGGCAGGACAGCGGCTTGAGCATAAAGCCGATCTCTGTATACGCCACAGAGAGGATCGTCAGATTTGCATTTGAGTATGCCAGGTCACACGGCCGTAGGAAGGTGACCAGCGTGCACAAGGCCAATATCATGAAACACACCGATGGCCTGTGGCTAGAGGTCAGCAGGGAGGTGGCAAGACGCTATCCTGACATACAATTCGAGGATCGTATCGTAGATAACATGTGTATGCAGTTAGTTATCAGGCCCCAGATGTACGACGTGTTGGTCCTACCGAACCTATACGGCGACATCATCAGCGATCTATGCGCAGGACTCATTGGGGGCCTTGGTGTTGCCCCTGGGGCCAACATCGGAGACAATGCCGCAATCTTCGAGGCCACGCATGGCAGTGCCCCTAAGTATGCAGGACTCAACAAGGTCAATCCCACTGCCATGATACTCAGCGGTGTGCTGATGCTTCACCACCTTGGGATGCACCAGCAGGCCAGCAGGCTTGAGAAGGCCGTTGCAGACGTGATCGCAGAGGGTAGGTTTGTCACCTATGATCTCAAGCCCAACCGTGATGACCCATCTGCAGTTGGGACCAGTGACATGGCAGATGCCATCATTGCCAGACTAGGTCAGGCGGCCCTGCCGCACTGAAGACCATCTATGCTCAAACTGCCCATGTGCCTATTTACCTTACCAGTGATCCAGACCGGCCCAGGATAAGAGGAGATCTTATCATAGAGCCCTATCCTATCAGGGAAGAAACTCACCTCCACCAGACCGGTAGAGTCTTCTAATGTCACAAACCCCATGACCTTGCCATCCTGTGTCCTGGCCTTCCTGGCAGCGGCCACTATGCCCGCCACTGTCACATTGCGATCCATGAAATCAACAAGCCTGGATGCCTGGATATGGGGCGTCCTCAACAATTGCTCTGGATGCAAGCTAAATGGTATGCCAGTGATCTCCACCTCTACCCTAAGCCTTTCGATCTTATTAAAGTCACTATAATCTCGCGTCTCCATATTCCCCATATCGAATAGATACCGTTCATTGGGGCCCATCCGGAACCCACTTGCCTGGTTAAGCATCTCAGGCCTGCTCCTGCCAAGACCATCGCATGCCCCCAATCTGATCAGGTCCTCCAGTTGCCCCCTAGGGAATCTCACACGCGATCTTAGATCGTCAAGATCCCTAAACGGCCTCTGTTGGACTATGGCCTCCATGACACCTGTATTGAGGCCCCTCACTATCCTCAAGCCAGCCCTAATAGCATTGCCCTCTATAGTCCAGTCTATCTCACTATGGTTTACGTGAGGAGGCAATATAGAGATCCCATGTCGCTTTGCATCCCATACATAGACCCTCATCGGGTACATCCCATGGTGATTGTTGAACAGAGAACAGTAGAATGCCAAAGGATAGTGTGCCTTCAGATATGCCGTCTGCCATGCAATGTGGGCATAGACCGTTGCATGGGCCTTGCAATATGAATATGCAGCAAACCTCAACAGCTCATCCCAGATCCGCTCTGCAGTACAGCGATCTATGCCCCACTGTACCGCCCTGTTATATACAAAATCCAGGTATTGTGCATGGAGACGCCCAGGACAGACCTCCTTGGAGACCTCAGACCTGAATCTATCTGCCTCTGCAACGGTGTAACCTATCAGCTCCACCGCAATCCTCATCACATCCTCCTGATAGAGCATGACCCCATGGGTATCTGCCAGCAAGGCCTCCAGCCTTGGGTGCAGGTACTTAAATGGCTTTTTATAGAGATGCCGCTCTATAAACTCCGCCTTCATACCCCCTGAAGCAGGCCCTGGCCTGATCAATGAGAGGGCTATAGCCAGTTCCCTTTCGCTGGATACATGCAATCCTTGCAGCAGTTGCCGCATCCCAGGCGATTCACTCTGAAATACGCCCAGGCTGTCACCGCAACTGAGGAGCCAAGCTGTGGCCTGGTCGGATGGATCTGCTGCAGTCTCTATATCCAATGTACCTCTATGTCCACCGATTATTTCTACCGCCTGATCGACCGTAGAAAGGGCCCTATTGCCCAACAGATCTATCTTGACCAGGCCTATAGCCTCTGCAGCATCCTTATCATACTGGATGATAGGCACGCCCTTGGCAGCCATCTGGACCGGCGCAAGGTCCGTCACAGGACAAGGTGTGATGATCATCCCACCACAATGAACCCCTATGTGCCTAGGTATCCCGATCAGGCCCTCTGCCAATCTCCAGATCAAACGGCCAACAACACCATTATTCTTCCATCCAGTCAATCCCAATGCCCGTACTACATCCCTCATCGCCCCCCTTCTACGATACCTCTGGATATTGCAGACCATGGCCACATGTTCCAGGCCCCAATGTTCAAAACAAAATCGTATTACCTCATCCCTCCTACGCCAACACAGATCTATATCTATATCAGGGCAGTCCGTACGGCCTGGATTCATGAACCGCTCGAAGTAGAGCCCATTTGTGATAGGACAGACACGTGTAAACCCCAACACATACGATACAAGCGAGCCTGCAGCAGAGCCCCTGACCTCAACAGGGATCTGCCGCTGCTTGGCAAACGAGACGATCTGGTATACCACCAGAAAATAATCACTAAACCCATGTGCCTGGATGGTGCGCAATTCGTATTCCAGCCTACTAAGCACCTGCTCATTGACAGGCCTATACCTCTCGGCAAGGCCTATATGGCACAATCTAGCTAGCTGTCTGTGAGCGGTCATTCCTTCTTGGACCTGGATCCTGGGCAGGATAAGGCCATGATCAAGGAGATCGAATCTACATCGCTCTGCCAGGGAATTGGCTGCCCCAAGTGCACCTGGACAACCTGCAAACCTCTGCCTCCATCGAGACTCCGGTATAATAGGCTCTAGATCAGGATCCAATCGAGGTATCGGTGTAGTGGCAATCCTGCCTATAAGCTGCAAGAGCCTGGTAATCGTCAGATCGGTTTGATCGATATAACCGACCCTTGTACAGGCCAATGGCTGCAGCCCCACCCTGTAGCCAGGTCTCAGCTGTATCCATAGATCTGCCCGGACAAACAGATGATCCTTTGGTAAAACCTGCCTTAACCGATCTAACAGATCGACCCTATCACAGATACAGGCCAAACCTTCATGATAGGCCTCTAAGTGACCTATCAGGTCAAAGGATGGATCCATATGTCTAGCTGTAAGGATCTTGCAGAGATTCCTATATCCTATGCGATCCTCAATGATCAATATCACAGACCTACCAGCCCATACCACCTCTGCCCCAAGGATAGGGACTATCCCTGCCTTGTTAGCTGCCCTCCACAGGTCAACTGCACCTGAGAGGGTATCTACATCTGTAAGGGCCACATAACCATATCCTGCCTTCGCTGCCTGTTCGACCAACCTCTCTACAGGCAAGGCACTATTCAATAAGCTATAGTAGCTACGACAGGTCAATAATGGCGCGTACATCACCAGGCTCCGATCAAGAATGCCTAGCGGGCCTGCACCCTAATACAACCTACAACCTCACCAAGCACACGCACATTGCGGCTAGAAGACCTGATGGATATAGGCCTGTAACCTGCCCTCTTGTTGGCAGGTCTTAGTACAAGCACATCCCCCTTCAAGTAGACCCGCTTTACCGTAACCTCATCATCCAATAACACCACACCGATCCTTCCATCAGCTATCTGGTCAGACGGCCTGACCACTACATAGTCCCCATCCAGGATCCCATCATCTACCATGCTATCCCCTGTTACCTTTAGGGCGAAAAGGCTGCCGCCAAATAGCCTCTCGAGCTGTAGATATCCCTCTATACATTCCTGGGCCAGTATGGGCTGGCCTGCTGCCACACGGCCTATGATGGGTATGCCCTGTGTCCGCCCCCTATATCGCTCGGATAACCTCAAGCCCCTATGACCGCCGATATCCACCAGGTACCCCTTTGCCTTCAGATATCTGATCAACTGCCGGACAGCGGTCTGTGTCAAACCGAGTGCCTTGGCCAACTGACGTTGGCTAGGGGGGTTGCCCTCTGCGAGCATCTGCTCGATAAGATCTAAGGCCTGACGTTGTCTGGGAGTCAACGGCTCCATATAAAATCATTATATGCTCATTTGAGCATATAAGCAAGCAAAATCCTCCCCTTCCTGCAAGCGAGCGCCACCGGGGTCACCAAGTCCTCCAAAGGCAGGTATTACAGGCCTATCTTCTCCTTGGCCATGGCCGCAGCACCAACAATACCAGCGTCTTCACCGAGTGAGGCAAAGACGATCTCAACCGTCTCCTTCTTGAGCCTCCAGATCTCCTGCTGGAAGTAATACCTGATCCTATCGAGCAGGACCTGACCTGCTGCGATCATACCCCCAGAGAAGACGATCCTGGCAGGGTCGGTCGTATGCAATATATTTACGCACATGATGGCAAGCGCCCTTGCGGTCTCGTCGGTGATCTGCTTGGCCAGCATGTCGCCTGCAGCAAGATGTTCGTACACATCCTTCGACGTGATCTGCCCCTTTTCCTCCAACAGCCCCTTAAGACTGCTAGGCCTACCGGCCTGTATGGCCTCCATAGCACGCCTTGCAGTGCTAGAGGCAGATGCATATGCCTCCACACAGCCTCTTTGGCCACAATTGCACTGCCGGCCATCCCGAAAGATGATCATATGGCCTACCTCTGCTGCATTGCCTGTGGCACCCTGGATGAGCCTGCCATTCGATACAATGCCACAGCCTATCCCTGTACCAAGGGTAAAAAAGACCATGTCCTGGACATCCTTGCCTGCCCCTGCCACAAACTCGCCATAGCATGCCACGTTTGCATCGTTGTCGAATGCCACAGGGCAGTGGAGCCTTTCAGAGAGCATCTGCGGCAGCGGGACGTCCTTGAACGTGGGTAGGTTTGCACATTGGAATATGATGCCCTTCTTGTAGTCAGCAGGCCCTGGGCTGCCTATGCCTGCTGCCACCAACCTGGCACCTTTGCCAAGGCCTTGCACAAGCCTATTGACCGCCGCACCGAGCTGGTCAACCACCACCTTGGCTGACATGTGGGCCTCGGTAGGAACAGAGTCCCTGGCCAATAGCCTCAGGCCGCTATCAAAACAGCCTATCTTGATGTTCGTACCCCCAAGGTCTATACCTGCCAGGATCTCCTTGCTCATCGTTTGCCTCCTGATCAATCCGGGTAACCATCAGGGAACCGATTGTGGAACTCCCAGGCGCTCTCGACCATGGCCCTTAGGTCTGGGAAACGGATCTGCCAATTCAATTCCCGCCTGGCCTTCGAGGCATCCGAGGTAAGCACCGGCGGGTCACCGGGCCTCCGCTGGGCATAACAGACCTTGAAGTCCCTGCCCGATACCTGCTTGACCGTCTCTATCACCTGACCGACCGAGTAACCGGCCCCATTTCCGAGGTTATATACAAGCTCAGGTTCCTTCTCGAGCCTCTCCAAGGCAAGCAGGTGTGCAGTGCAAAGGTCCTCCACATGGATGAAGTCACGGATGCAGGTGCCATCTGGCGTAGGGTAGTCCGTACCATATACCTTCACCTCACTGAGCCTGCCCATGGCGGCCTTTATCACAAGCGGTATAAGATGGGATTCCGGCCTATGGTCCTCCCCGAGCCTTCCACCTGCGCCTGCACCACATGCATTGAAATAGCGTAGGGCAGCATATCTGAGCCTTCCTGTCTGGGCCTGCCAATGACACATCTGCTCTACTGCCAGCTTTGTCTGACCATATGGGTTTATGGGTTGGGTAGGCATATCCTCTGTGATGGGGATCCGGATAGGCATGCCATAGACCGCCGCAGTACTGCTGAACACGAATCTCTCCACCCCCACCGCCTCCATGGCAGAAAGCAGGACCTGTGTATTGCAGACGTTATTGCGGTAATAAACCAGGGCCTCCCTCATGGATTCACAGACCTCTATGAACGCCGCAAAATGCATGACCGCCTCTATCTTGTATCCCTTGAGCGTCCTAACCAACAGATCGTGGGCAGCCAGGTCACCCTGCACAAATGGTGTATCACCTATGGCAGCCCTATGACCCTTACTGAGGTTGTCAAGGACGATCGGCTCGTGGCCGGCTGCCTTCAGCACATGTACCATATTGCTTCCTATATATCCCGCCCCCCCACAGACCAATATCCTCATCCGTTACCTCCTGAGATCTTAGCCAATCTCCTGCCTATCCGTTCCAGGATCCTGCGTGCCAGGTACGGATCCTCGCCTAGCTCGACCCATTCTGTATTCGGCTGTGGCAGGGCAGAGATAGGCTCCACTGCGGTTGCATATGCCTGGCTGTACGTCTGTACTGGTTCCCTGGCAATACTCAGGACCTGCAGCCTCACCAGGCAGTCGATCTTGACCCCATCTGACCATGGTGTAATCGTCACCCATACGGTACGCGAAACCGTCTGGAGGTTCGCCCTGAGATGGTCAATCAAGGCACAATTATCCTCCCTCCAGAACTCAAAGAATTGCCCCCCTGCCAGAGGCTTGGTCCTGATGGCACCTGTATCAGTATCGATCTTGTCTATGGCAAAGTGCATCCCTGCCAGGACCGCTAGGCTTGTCTTGAAGGCCTGGGCAGGCGTCACAGACGAAACTACTACAGGCTCAGGCTGTGTGCCTGGTCCAGCGCATCCGCCCAGCAGCATCAGGCTGAATAGATGGTATACCGCAGATCTTGTACTAGCTGCCTTCATACACTATCACAGGTCAGTCCGGCAGCATTGTAGAGCAGGCCATAAGTGCAAGCAAGCTTGTGACCACTAATTGTGTGACGAGCCATTTTAGGGTAGGGATGTTGAAATACCGTTTGAATGGACCCGACAACATCGCCTTGACAAGGCCTACGGACCTCAGGGCAGGGTATTGCTGAAGGTTATGGATTGGCTAATGAATCTGGCCTTGCATCGGGAGAAGGCTCATCCAAACATTTGACAATACCTCACGCAAATTCAGCCGCCGTCAGATACCCAAGCTGCTGTGCCGACGTTGTTCACTGTTCTCCAAACACCACTTCCCAATAACCTCCGCCTCTTTGACACTGCAGAAAACCTCATGAGCCAAAAGCTCATCCCTAAACATCCCGTCAAATGACTCGATATAACCATTCTCCCATGCACGTCCCGCCTCAATGTAAAGCGGCCCCCACACCCCTGTCAACCAGCCATCTGCTTATCCCCTAGGCCATAAACTGCGGACTATTGTCACCCCGTATGAATCTTGGAGCACCACGAGCTATGAACAAATGTTCCATGACCAAGATAACCCCCTTGGCCCTTATCGACCGAGCTCTATCACCAGTGCCTGACGACTGTATTCATCCACCATCGTCAGAAACTTCAACCTTTCCCATTTTTCACTGCGGCCCTCGATTAAGTCATACGTCCGGACGTTATTCCTCTTTACTGAACAGCTATTGGCCGAACTGCCACAGGATCGCCGCCTTTTGCCATATCCCCTGAACACACTTGCGATGAATAGACCAGCCCTCCCGCCATAGCTTGGCAGTTATAAGCCTGTATCAATACCGGGGATACCTGCCTGGCAGCCGCTTGATGGCAGCTACTAGTGGTTTATCCTTGTCAATCTGCCTTGGCTTATCCTTGGCTGCCCTATTATCCTGCACACCTGACGTTCGGAGACTTCTATCTGCCTTTGTACATGTCCTACCGTTTTACGTTTCAGAGTTGGGATAGTCTCCCCGTAACGCCTCTTCCAGGACCGCCTTGTCCAGCTACAGGTCGGCCGCGAGCTTCTTGAGCCAGGCATTCTCCTTCTGTAATGCCTTTGGCTACCTACCTGCTCGAGTTTCATCCAGCCGTACTGCCTCATATATAATAGGTGACCTCGTTGACACCTAGGTGCGGACAGCCTGTTCGCCAATCCCACCCTGGGCAATGAATGCGCCAGCCTCCCTGAGTTGATTGATGATCTATTCTGGCCGGTGTTCTTTCGTTGCATGGAGAGCATCCTCTCATCAAGAGCCAAGATGTTATAGGATACTCTCTAATTCCTACTGGTACAATTTCTGGGGTCAGATCGCACTCACGCTAAGATCTGCAATTGCTAGTAATCCGAATCAATTGGTCAGTTAGGTCTGGTGTCAACAAAGGTCTTCGCATCCCTATCCCAAAAAGCTCGAGCGGAAGAATGATCGACTGCAAAAGTATCCTCTGGAAACGTGCCGTTGATCCGCAAGTCCTCTAACTGCGCGGTCAGCTCAATTTCAACTTCGCCTTTGTCACTGAAGGTAGATACACGGACGGAATCGGGCCAATATGTTGCCTTGCCATTCATGCTCATGGCCTTATAAACAATCCCAGTTGAGCTAACAATAGTGCCCTTCTGGTCAACTAAGTCGATTCTTGTAGGAAGATAAGCAGGAGTCTCGCCAAAATAAACACGCGAGGAGACAGACTTGCCTTCTAAGACACCATAGGGTAGCTCTATAATCATGCGGTTCTGGTTTAAGCCAGATCCAGCTAGGACCTTCGCCGATGCCTGTTTATCTTGCCACGCTTTGACACTCAAGATATGCCCTAGTTTCAGAGTGCATGCCCGACAATTATCAGTATCTCGACTCAAGAACCGTACTGGAGCAAAAAGTGGGTTCTCGGGAGCCATCGGTAACTGATCCGGATCTTCACGGCCAAAAGCGAATACCTTCGTCACGTGATCAAAAGTCTGAAAGAGCTTGCCATCATATGCATAACTCAATCCCTGCTGAAAAACTCCATTAGCATCATAGTAACGGACCACCACCTTGTAACTTCCATTTCTGGTACCCCAGGACTCATATTCGATCCTGGTCTTTCGAACATCCTTGGTAGGGGGGATCATAGCCTTGCCGACATGCACAGCAATGTTTATAGTACTCTTCAGGTAGAAAGTATCTAGGGACTGGTATTGTTCCCTTAGCTTGGCAAATGCGTCGGCGACACCTTCGTCTGCTGTAAGCACATTCGTAAGTAAGCCCGCACACATGGCCAGCAGTCTGACCAACGTTGCTAGGATGGCCTTAATCCTGATTGAGTACGGCATGATCTGTACCTCCTTTCTTAGTTGCATGTTTGTAATTCATAGATCGGGACACCATCCGGCTGAATAAGCAGGGCCGCATACTGCGATAGGAATGCCCTTGTACCAGCAGGCACCGCAACAGCCACCTGCAGAATGCCAGCCCCGAGCCACCATTGGTGGTCCTACAACATAGTTTGCCGACGGGACCTGTACACAAGTTCCCCACCAGCAATCGCCCGAACACCCAACGTATGCGGTATAGCACTCACCGCAAGCCCATGCAGTACCGCCATAAAGAAACACTACAGACACCAGCATAAACACTAGGACTCGTACCAGGATTCTCACACTCATACCGTTCTCCTTTTCTCTACGATCATTAGCATTAAGACTGTTAGCCATGTCTTAGCTGTTTTGGCCTACCTACCATGCGACATACCTATCCTGTAACTATATCCCAGTACTTCGTTGCGCGTGTACATTGTCGTTACTGTGTCATGCCTAACCTAGTCCGGCACCGATTGATCATTAACTTTGCCCTAGGCACGAACTCATCATTCGGCCAGTTATCCAGGAGTTTCTGGTAGCACTCCATAGCATGTTGGTACTCCCCGAGTCGCCAATAGCACGCAGTCATTAAATGCATACTCATTGGTGTATAGGTCGAGTCAACTAAGTTCTCTGTTATGCGTTGCCAAATGGCTATTGCCCGTTGATAGTAGCTACTAGGCTCAAGACTAGCACCTAACTCGGTGGCCTTGAGATAGTATATCTCGGCTAGCCAGAAAAGCACCTTCCCTAACTCTGTATGCCGCTTATATTCCTCTATGAGTTGATCCACTGCCTTCAATATGCCCGCATCCTTGCCACTGACTATATCCAGCCTGATAAGCCCTGCCTTGGCCCATAGCCTTGCTGACTGTCCATCCTGGCTGCGATCCAGGACATACTGATACAATGCCTTGGCCTTTTCCGCATATGGGCCCTTGGCCCTATCATTCGGGTCCAATGAGGCTACCTCAAGATAAGCATTGCCTATCTTGCATAGCTCTACACCAAGCTGGGGATGATTTGAGTAATCCCTCATCAGGTTATTTATCGCCTGCTCTGCTTGCTCTTGACTGCCCTGCTGGATATAGCCCTTGACTAGCTCTACCGCTGACCAGAGGGTGTATTTATCAGCCTTATTGGAGTGCTCTGCATTGTACCTGTGGATCAACCTGGCCTGCTGCGGCCAGCGATCACGATACCGCATCC
This sequence comes from Sedimentisphaerales bacterium, assembly GCA_029907605.1. Taxonomy (GTDB): domain Bacteria; phylum Planctomycetota; class Phycisphaerae; order Sedimentisphaerales; family Anaerobacaceae; genus DTPU01. The sequence goes on along the minus strand of JARYLO010000024.1, from coordinate 19 downwards.
CTAGCTCATAGATGTCCTT